>JBEGOE010000138.1:0-8135 GCA_041182165.1 Actinomycetota bacterium | reverse complement strand
CGACGGCATCGCCTTCGTGTCGCCGCCCTTCCCCAACGACCCCGCCGCTCCCACCGCAGCGCTCATCCGTGTGGTGCCCACCACGTCGCCACAGGCGGAGGCCACCAGCGACACGGTCAAGCGCCTCCGCGCCGATGTCATCCCGGCCGCCACGGCAGGCACGGGCCTCACGGCCTACCTCACCGGCTCGACGGCATCGAGCATCGACTTCACCTCGTACCTCTCGGAGCGTCTGCCGATCTTCATCGGCGTCGTACTGCTGCTGTCGTTCGTGCTGCTGATGATGGTGTTCCGCTCGCTGCTCGTGCCGCTGAAGGCCGTCATCATGAACGTCATCTCGATCGGCGCCGCATACGGCGTCGTGGTCATGATCTTCCAGTGGGGCTGGTTCAGCGACCTCACCGGCGTGGTGCCGGCCCCCATCGAGCCCTTTGCTCCGATGATGATGTTCGCCATCGTGTTCGGACTCTCGATGGACTACGAGGTGTTCCTCCTGTCCCGGGTGAAAGAGGAGTACGACCGCACGGGTGACGCGCGCAACTCGGTGGCCGACGGCCTCGCCGCCACGGCCCGGGTGATCACCGCCGCCGCTGCGATCATGATCGTGGTTTTCGGGGCGTTCCTGCTCGAGGACACCCGCGTCATCAAGCTGTTCGGCACCGGCCTCGCCGCCGCCGTCTTCCTCGACGCCACCCTCGTCCGCCTGCTCCTCGTGCCGGCCACGATGGAGCTACTCGGCGAGAAGAACTGGTGGCTACCCGCATGGCTCGACCGGATCCTGCCCCGCCTCGACGTCGAGGGCCCGGCCCATGTCGTGCCGCCCGATCGCGAGCGCGAACCCGAGCTCGTCTGAGGACCGCTGCCTGCGTGTTCACCTTCCGTTCACCGCCCGGCCATCCACCTGGCGACAGCCCTTCACCCCGGGTCACGCCGGACTGCTACCTTGCTCACTCGTACCACCCGTGAACAAGGAAGGCACACCTATGAGATCCAACAACAAGCGCGCTGCTGTCGCAATCGTCGCATCGCTCGGGCTGTTCCTCGCAGCCTGCGGCAGCGACGACAGCAGCAGCAGCGACACCACCACGGCTGCAGCGGCAGACACAACGGCCGCACCCGCAGACACCGCCGCCGGCAGCGAGACCACGATGGCCCCAGGCGGCGCGAGCGCCGACCTCACGGCCCTCTACGAGGACTGCAAGGCCGAGGGCAAGGTCAACCTGATCGCCCTCCCCGACGAGTGGGCCAACTACAAGGGCATCCTCCAGAGCTTCCGCGACAAGTACCCGGGCGTCGAGAACCCCGTGGCCGACCCGGACGCCTCGTCGGCTGACGAGATGAACGCCGTCGAGACGCTTGCCGGCCAGGACAGCATGCCCGACAACGTCGACGTCAGCCCGGCCATCGCCCAGGAGATGGTGAACCGTGGTCTGTTCGAGCCCTATGTGCTCACCACCGACTCGGAGATCCCCGCCGGCTTGAAGGACGCCGACAACAACTGGACGGCTGCCTACTACGGCATCATGGCCATCGTCACCAACACGACGATCGTCGACAACGCCCCGAAGACCTTCGCAGACCTGACCAAGCCCGAGTACAAGGGCCTCGTCAACCTCAACGGTGACCCCCGCCAGTCGGGTGCCGCGTTCGCAGCGGTCATGGCTGCCAGCATCGCCAACGGCGGCAGTGCCGACGACATCCTGCCCGGCATCCAGTTCTTCGCCGATCTGAAGGCATCCGGCAACCTCGGTGGCACCGACGTGACCAAGGAACTCGTCCTCGCTGGCGAGACCCCGATCGCGATCGACTGGAGCTACAACGTGCCGGGCCTGCAGGCAGCCCTCGACGAGGCCGGCCTCACGGTCGAGGTCAACTTCCCGGCCGACGGCATCTACGGTGGCTTCTACGGTCAGGGCGTCGTGAAGAACTCGCCGCACCAGGCCTGCTCGAAGCTGTGGCTCGAGCACATCTTCAGCGATGAGGGTGCACTCGGCTACCTCGAGGGTGGCGCCGTGCCGGCCCGCGTCGTGTCGCTGACCGAGCGTGGCCTCGTGACCGACGAGGTCAGCAAGAACCTGCCCCCCGCTGACCTGCTCGACCAGGTCAGTTTCCTCACGCCCGCTCAGATCGCCGCTGCGAAGACGGTGCTCGAGGAGCAGTGGGGTCCGCTGGTGGCGGACGCCTGATCACAGGCCAGTGACCGACATCATCATTCCGGTGGATGGGGGCCGCGCCACGAGCGCGGCCCCCGTTGCCGTCTCCCAGCCGAAGGCCCCTCGCTCGTGGGCCTGGCTCGGGCTGCTCCCCTTTCTGGGGTTTCTCCTCCTCTTTCTCATCGTCCCCGCTCTCAGCGTGTTCCAGAAGGCACTGCAGAACGATGATGGTGGCTTCGGCTTCGGCTCGATGATCGCCGCCTTCCAGGGCCAGAACCGCGATGCGTTCGTGTTCTCGATCCGGT
This sequence comes from Actinomycetota bacterium, assembly GCA_041182165.1. Classification (GTDB taxonomy): domain Bacteria; phylum Actinomycetota; class Acidimicrobiia; order Acidimicrobiales; family Ilumatobacteraceae; genus VFMC01. Next base: position 5,677 of record JBEGOE010000138.1, on the reverse strand, counting down.
TCGCCGCATCGGCCGCGTTCGTCGGCGTGCTGTTCGGCACGCTGCTTGCGTACGCAGCGGTGTCGCTGCGTCGACCGCGCTGGCTCCGCAACCTGATCACCTCCTTCAGCGGGGTGGCCGCAAACATGGGCGGCATCCCACTCGCATTCGCCTTCCTCGCCCTCCTCGGCCGCCAAGGGCTGCTCACGAAGCTCATCGACACACTCGGCTTCGACCTCTACGGCGCCGGGTTCGGCTTCAACACCTCGGCCGGCCTGGTGGTGGTGTATTCGTACTTCAACATCCCCCTGATGGTGCTGATCACCCTGCCCGCCATCGATGGCCTGCGCCCGTCGTGGCGCGAGGCCAACTCGAACCTCGGCGGTACCTCGTGGACCTACTGGCGCCGGGTGGGCCTACCCGTGCTGGCGCCGTCGCTGCTGGGCGGCTTCCTGCTGCTGTTCGCCAACTCGTTCAGCGCGTACGCCACCGCTGCGGCCCTCACCGACACTTCACGCATCGTGTCGCTCCGGCTGGCGTTCTTCCTGGGCGGCGACGTCATCGCCGGCAAGGACTCGGTGGGCTTTTCGCTCGCCGGCTGGATGATCGTGATCATGGCCGTGGCGATGTCGCTCTACTGGGTGCTGCGGCGCCGTGCCGAGCGGTGGCGCACATGACCGCCGTCGCACCGCCCGTGGCCGACTCCGAGCTCGTGACACCGCCCACCGGCCGGGCCGGTCGCCGCCGCAACCCGATCGGCAGGCTCGGCCAGGCGCTGGTCGTCGTCGCAGCGTTCCTGTTCTTCCTCATGCCGCTGGTGGCCATGGCGCGCTTTTCGTTGCAGAGCGTGCCCACGATCAGGCTCAACTGGTCGACGCTGTTCGAGGGCTGGTCGATCAGCGGTGTCACCAAGGCATTCAGCTCGCCACAGTTCTGGGATGCCCTGCGGATGAGCGTGCAGCTCGCCGTGGGCACGGTGGCACTCACCCTGGGCCTGCTGCTGCCCACTGCCATCTGGGTGCACCTCCGCCTGCCCCGGGCGCGAGCGTTCATCGAGTTCCTCACCGTGCTCCCCTACGTGATCCCGGCCATCGCTCTGGTGGCCGGTATCAAGGTGGTGCAGCCGCACGCTCGCTGGTTCCTCAACTCGCCGTACTCGTTGATCCCGTTCTACGTGATCCTCGCGCTGCCGTTCACCTACCGCTCGATCGACGCCGGCCTGCGGGCGCTCGACCTGCGCACACTGGTCGACGCCTCGCGCAGCCTGGGCGCCGGCTGGGGCACCACACTGGTGCGCGCGCTCATCCCCAACCTGCGTACGGCGATCATCTCGTCGGCGTTCCTCACCATGGCCGTCGTGCTGGGCGAGTACACGATGGCTCAGGTGCTGCTGCGCGACACGCTGCCCACGTTCCTGCAGGTGTTCCGCGGTCCCGAGCCGCGCGGCAGTTACGGCCTGGCGCTGCTCATGCTGCTGGCCACCACCATGCTGTTCGCCGTGCTCAGCGTGGCCACCCGCCCCCGCGGTCGCAACAAGGCCGACAAGGCGTCGACCGCCACCATCGCCGCCGCCACCGACGAACCTCCCAGGAAGCCGAACCCATGACCGCACTCGTGTACACAGGTGTCCGCAAGACCTTCGGGAGCACCGTTGCGCTCGAGGGTCTCGATCTGGTGATCGAATCGGGCGAACTGATCAGCCTGCTCGGACCATCGGGGTGTGGCAAGACCACGGCGCTGCGCATCTGCGCCGGCTTCGAGCGCCCCGACGCCGGCCGCGTGTCGGTGTCCGGCAGCGACATCACCGACCTCCCGGCGCACAAGCGCAACATGGGCATGGTGTTCCAGAGCTACAGCCTTTTCCCGAACCTCACCGTGCAGGGCAACGTCGAGTACGGCCTGCGCACCCGTCGGCTCGCCAAGGACGACATGCGCAAGCGGGTGGGCGACATGCTCGACCTGGTCGAGCTGTCCACCCAGGCAAAGCGCTACCCGCACCAGCTGTCGGGCGGTCAGCAGCAGCGGGTGGCGTTGGCGCGTGCGCTCGCCGTGCAGCCCGAGGTGCTGCTGCTCGACGAGCCGCTGTCGGCGCTCGACGCCAAGGTGCGCACCACGTTGCGCGACGAGATCCGGCGTATCCAGACCGAACTGCGCATCACCACCCTGTTCGTCACCCACGACCAGGAGGAGGCGCTCGGCATCTCCGACCGCGTCGGAGTCATGTCCGAGGGCCGTCTCGAGCAGCTGGGCAGCCCCACCGACGTCTATCGCCGGCCCAGCAGCGCGTTCGTGGCTCGATTCGTGGGCTCGATGAACGAGCTGCCCGCCACCGTCGCCGGTCCCGATGCCCTCCGTGTCGACGATCTGGTTCTTCCCATGTCGGTCGGCCCCGCCCATCGCCAGGGCGATGTAGTACGCCTGCTGGTGCGCCCCGAAGACCTCCACCTGGTCGACGACGGTGGTCTTCCCGGGTCGGTCACCTCGACCACGTTCCAGGGGGCCAGCACCACCGTCACCATTCGCCTCGACCGGCTCGACCGGCTCGTGTCCTTGCACACCTCGGGCTCGGAGGCCGCGCACGTAACCCCTGGCGACAGGGTCCGCGTCACGGTCGACGCGGCTCACGGGCTGTGCGAATCGGCCGGCGCTCCCAGCCCAGCGGTCCGCGACGCCGACGACGCGGCTTGACAACCACGGCAGCGATGCCGTAGCGATACACGCAATGTCCAAGCCCCTCGTCATCGTCGAGTCGCCTGCCAAGGCCAAGACCATCTCCAAGTTCCTGGGGACGGCGTTCGACGTGCGCGCCTCCGTGGGTCACGTTGCCGACCTGCCCAGCAAGGGTCTGTCGATCGACGTCGACAACGGGTTCAAGCCCACCTACGAGCTCACCGAGCGCGGCAAGCAGGTCATCAAGGACCTCAAGGCGGCCATGAAGGACGCCAGCGAGCTGTACCTCGCGACCGATGAGGATCGCGAGGGCGAGGCCATCAGCTGGCACCTCCTCGAGTACCTGAAGCCCAAGGTGCCGGTGAAGCGGATGGTGTTCCACGAGATCACCAAGAGCGCCATCGACCAAGCGGTCAACAACCCACGCGGCATCGACTACGGCCTCGTCGACGCTGCCGAGACCCGGCGGCTCCTCGATCGCCTCTACGGCTACGAGGTGTCGCCCGTGCTGTGGCGCCGGGTGAACCGCGGCCTGTCGGCCGGACGCGTCCAGAGCCCGTCGGTGCGCCTCATCGTCGAGCGCGAGCGCGAGCGCATCGCGTTCGTCAGCGCCGGCTACTGGGACATCGAGCTCGCCACCGCCACGGCGCCGTCGTTCACGGCCACCCTCGTGGCGCTCGACGGCACGCGCGTGGCGAGCGGCAAGGACTTCGGATCCGACGGTCGCCCGAAGGCGAGCGTCACCGTGGTCGACGAGCGGCGCGCCCGCGGCATCGCCGATGCACTCGCCACCGCCGACTTCGCCGTCCGCTCGGTCGAGGAGAAGCCGTACCGCAGCTCGCCGAAGGCGCCGTTCATGACGAGCACCCTGCAGCAGGAGGGCGGCCGGAAGCTCCGCCTCAGCGCCGCCCAGGTGATGCGAGTGGCGCAGGGCCTCTACGAGCGTGGCTACATCACCTACATGCGAACCGACAACGTCGTGCTCAGCGACGAGGCACTCGCTGCGGTGCGCGCCGAGGTCGGCCGTGCGTACGGCTCGCAGTTCCTCTCGAACGGGCCCAAGCAGTATTCGTCGAAGATCAAGAACGCGCAGGAGGCCCACGAGGCAATCCGCCCCACCACACCACTGCGGTCACCCGACGCCGTGGCCGGCGAGTTGAACGGCCAGGAACTGCTGCTGTATCGCATGATCTGGCAGCGCACCCTCGCGTCGCAGATGGCTGACGCGGTCGGCACCACGGTCAGCGTGCGTCTCGGTGCGGCCGCCACCGTGGCCGGGGCCGTTGCCCCCACCGACGCCGAGTTCGCCGCCAGTGGCACCACGATCACCTTCCCCGGTTACCGCCAGGTGTACGTCGAGTCGTCCGACGACGACGCAACCGACGCCGAGAAGGAAGCGCTGCTGCCGCCGCTCACGGTGGGCAACCCGGTGCCGGTGCGCTCGCTCACCCCCAACGGCCACACCACCTCGGCACCCGCCCGCTATACCGAGGCATCACTGGTGAAGAAGCTCGAGGAGCTCGGCATCGGCCGGCCCTCCACCTGGGCGTCGATCATCCAGACCGTGCAGGACCGCGGCTACGTGTGGAAGAAGGGGCAGGCGCTCGTGCCCACGTGGACGGCGTTCGCCGTGGTGGGCCTCATGGAGAAGCACTTCGACACGCTCGTCGACTACGAGTTCACCGCGCGCATCGAGGAGGACCTCGACTCGATCGCCCGCAACGAGCGCCAGAAGCAGGACTGGCTCAACGACTTCTACTTCGGCGTCGAGGACCAGCAGCAGCGCGGCCTCAAGCAGCTGGTGGCCGAGAACCTCGACGAGATCGATGCTGCCGAGGTGAACACGTTCCCCATCGGCCTCGACCCGAACGGTGTCCTCATCGTCGCGAAGCCGGGCAAGTACGGGCCGTACGTCAAGCGCGGCGACGACACCGCCAGCGTCCCCGACGATCTGGCGCCCGACGAGCTCACGGTCGCCAAGGCGCTCGAGCTACTGGCACTACCGAAGAGCGACGAGCCGATCGGCGAGCTCGACGGCTACCCGGTGTTCGCGAAGAGCGGCCGTTACGGGCCGTATGTGCAGTGGGGCGCACCCGACAACCTGCCGCCGGGGCTCGAGAAGCCGAAGATGGCGAGCCTGTTCAAGACGATGACGCTCGAGCGCATCACCGTCGCCGACGCCGAGCAACTGTTGCGGCTGCCGCGGACGATCGGCTCCGACCCGACCGACGGCGAGGAGATCCTCGCCGCGAACGGTCGGTACGGCCCGTACGTCCAGAAGGGCAAGGACTACCGCAACATCACCAACGAGGAGCAGCTCCTCACGATCACGCTCGAGCAGGCGCTCGAGATCTTCAGCCAGCCCAAGGTGTTCCGTCGCGGTGGCGGGGCGAACCTCGCCGCCAAGGGCCCACTGCGCGAGTTCGGCATCGACCCCGTCAGCCAGAAGCCGGTCGTGGCGAAGGACGGCAAGTTCGGCGTGTACGTGACGGACGGCGAGACGAACGCGTCCCTCAGCAAGGGCGACCGCCTCGACGCGATGATGCCCGAGCGGGCGTTCGAGTTGCTCGCCATCCGACGCGAGGCGATCATCGAAAAGGGTGGGCCGGCAGCGAAGAAGGCAACGGCCACCAAGAAGGCTGCCGCCAAGCGTGCCGTACCGGCGAAAAAGGCGGCAACGAAGAAGGCGCCCGCCAAGAAGGCTGCCGCAGCGAAGAAGGCCTGAGCGATACCCCGCTCCCGTCAGGGCGGACAGGGCGACGCTGCGTCGGCGACCAACCGCAGCATGACGACGACATCGGCGGGCGACGCGAGCCGGTGCGCGGCGATCGTGTCCTCCGGACCGACCTTCACGCCGATGTCGTCGTGTCCCAACCCGGCGAACACGCCCTCGTCCGATCGGTCGTCGCCCACGAACACCACGGCCGCGGGACGCAGCGTGCTGCGGATGTCGGCCATGGCCGACGCCTTGCTGGTGGGGCGCACCGAGACCTCGAGCACGCGATGCCCCTCCATCATGGTCAGCCCG
>JBEGOE010000137.1:0-2990 GCA_041182165.1 Actinomycetota bacterium | reverse complement strand
CACCTCGGCGAGCCACGCGTCCGCGTCCGGTTCGCGGTGCAAGCGGTCGGTGGGGCCATCGACCCAGTAGCCAGCCATCAGCTCGCTGCTCCAATCGGGCTGCAGCACATCGCCGCGCGGGCCCATCGCTGCAAGGTACGGCTTGATGTCGAGCACGGGCGTGCCGTCGAGGGCGTCGAGGCCGCGCACGTCGACGACGCCGCCGGGCCGCACCGCCATCAGCTCGCACACCGTCACGCCGATGCGGTTCGGCCGGTCCTTGGCGCGCTGGGCCAGGATGCCGACCGCTGGCCACGTCGCGTTGCCGCGCGGGTGACGGCTGCCCCGCTCGACACCGGCAGGGTCGACGCGGTCGAAGACGAACACGACCTCGACGTGCGAGAACGAGCGCAGCCCGTCGGTGGCGCGTTCGTCGAGGACGGCCGGGTCGAGCTGGATGGTGCTGTCGACGCGATCCCAGTCGTCGTCGATCGGCTCGGCCCGGGCGTTGCGGACCACACCGATGGGGACCATCTCGAACTGCATGCGAACAGTGTGGCCCACGCCGCAGGTCAGCCGTGTCGGGCTGCCGAGCTCAGCTCCACTCGTTCCAGCGGATGACGTTCTCGGCGGGCGGACGCTTGGCGAGCTTGAAGTCGGTGCCGATGGTGTAAGCCACCGGGAACAGGCCGGCCTGGGTGTACTGGTCGTACGGGATGTTCAACATCTCGGCGACCTCGCGCTCGTCGGCCAGGTGCATCGTGGTCCAGCACGAGCCGAGGCCTCGTTCGCGCAGCGCCAGCATGAAGCTCCAGACCGCCGGCAGGATCGAGCCCCACCGCGAGGCCTGGCGCGCTACCGGCGTGCCCTCGGTCATCCGGTCGGCGAGCAACGGGATGCACAGCACCGGGACGTGCTCGAGGTTCTCGGCGAGGTACGTGGCCGACTCCTGGATCGCGTCACCGGCCTGCTCGCTCTTCGGCTTGCCCGACTCGACCGCGTACGCGTAGAACCGCTTGCGGTAGATCTCGGCCAGGGCCAGCTTCGTCACCGGGTCGTCGACGAAGACCCACCGCCAGCGTTGGGTGTTGCTCCCGCTGGGCGACTGGTGCGCGATGTCGACGCACTCGGTGATGACCTCACGCGGCACGGGCCGCGTGAGGTCGAGCCGCTTGCGGACGGCGCGCGTGGTGGTGAGCACCTCGTCGGCGCCGAGGCCCAGATGATCGGACGCGCCGAGCATCAGTACGGCATCGTTCCGCCGTCGACGGGGAACAGGCAGCCGGTCATGTTGCGGGCGGCGTCGCTGGCGAGCATGACCGCCACCGCGGCGACCTCCTCGACCTTGTTCGGACGCTTGATCGCCGACTCCTGCGCGAACAGGTCGATCAGTTGGTCGTAGCCCTCGAGGCCCATCGCGATCGCCGAGTCGGGGCCGGTGGCGCGGACGATGTCGGTCTCGATGATGCCGGGCAGCACCGCGTTCACCGTGATGCCCAGGGTGCCGACCTCCATCGCCGCCGACTTCACGAGGCCGTTCACCGCGTGCTTGGTGGTGGCGTAGCCGGGGATGCCCGGCTTGCCGAGCTTGCCCTCGACCGACGACGTCACGATGATCCGGCCGTACTCGCGGGGGATCATGTGGTTCAACGCACGGCGCATGCCCCAGAAGACGTGGTTGAGGTTCCAGTCGATCTCGAGCTGCCACTCCTCGTCGGTCATCTGCGCGACCGGCGCGGTCATCGCCACGCCACCGGAGTTGAGGCAACAGATGTCGAGCTTGCCGTAGCGCTCGATCGTGAAGTCGATGAGGCCCTCGACGGCCTCCTGCTTGCTGGCGTCACCGGCGAAGAAGTCGGCGCGGTCGCCCGCACCCATCTCGTCGAGGCACTGCTGGCCCTTCACCGGGTCGCGTCCGTTGACGACGACGCTGGCGCCCTCGGCCAAGAACGCCTCGGCCATCGCACGGCCGATGCTGCGGGTGCCGCCGGTGATGCAGGCGACCTTTCCTTCGAGCTTGTTTCCCATGTTCGTGTCCCCCTGCATCAGTACGGCGAGGTGCCGCCGTCGATCGAGATCATGGATCCCGTGATTCCAGCTCCGGCGTCGGACGCCAACAGGACCGCCACCATGGCGACGTCCTCGGCCTCGTTCAACCGCTTGATCGCCGACTCCTGGGCGAACATGTCGAGCAGGCCCTGGTAGGTGAGGCCCATCGACTCGGCCGCACCGGGGCCCTCGGCCATCATGACGTCGGTCTCGATGGCGCCGGGGCACAGTGCGTTCACCGTGATGCCGAGCGTGCCGACCTCGCGCGCCGCCGACTTCGTGAGACCGTTGATGGCGTGCTTGGACGCGACGTAGGTCGCGATCCCAGGCTTGCCGACCTTGCCCTCGACCGAGCTGACGCTCATGATCCGGCCCCAACCCTGGGGGATCATGTGGTTCAACGCGCACCGCATGGTCCAGAACGTGTGCCAGAAGTTCCACACGAGCGCGTCCTGCATCGATTCGTCGGTGAGCTGCGCGACCGGTGCGTGGTTGCTGCCGCCGCCTGCATTCGCCACCAGGATGTCGATCCGGCCGAAGTGCTCGACCGTGCCGTTGACGATGGCTTCGCAATCCCCACGCTGCTTCACGTCGCCGGCGATGAAGTGAACGTTGTCGCCTGCGTTCAGTGCAGCGATCGAGGCTGCCGCCTTCGCGGGATCGCGGCCGTTGATGACCACCTTCGCGCCTTCGTCGAGGAACGCCTTGGCGATGGCCAGGCCGATCCCTCGTGTGCCACCCGTGACGCAAGCGACACGGCCGTCGAGAACTCCCATGATGACGTCCCCCTCCTCCGGTCCCCCTTGGACCTCGGCGTAACGTACTTGCTGATCACGAACGCTGTCGGCACGGGACGTCGCCGGACCCGATCGCCGACAGGCCCGGCCGCTACGTTGCGCCGCATGGATGCGGAGATCGGTGCCCTGCTGTCACTCGACGATCGCGTCGCCCTGGTCACAGGG
>JBEGOE010000136.1:0-6423 GCA_041182165.1 Actinomycetota bacterium | reverse complement strand
GACGGCCGACTGCGGCAGGCGTGTCAGCGCCTCGCGGATGCGCGTCGCGCAACTCGCGACCGACCGTGGGAACGACGGTGCGAACAGCAGGAAGTCGACGGCCGCGGCGCCACCGATGGGGCCGCGCGTGACCCGCTGGTACATCTGCAGCGCGCTCACCGACCGCAGCAGGCCCATCCACTGCACGTCGTCGTGCACGTCGACCTTCGAGTCGAGCGCCTCGGTGGCCAGCAGCGTGGCGGCGCGGACACCCACCACACGCGTGGTCATGTCGGCCCGCTCGATCGACTGACCGAGACGCCACAGCTCGTAGGCCTCGTCGCGGTTCATCACCGTCGTGAGCACCCCGTCGAGCCGTTGACACTCGGCGATGACGTGGCCGAGGAAACGGGCCCGGCTACGCCGCGCGACTCCGGTCGACGCGTTCGAGCCGGCGTGGAGATAGAGGTCGTTGACCGTCTGCCACGCCTCACGCGGCATCACCTCACGGGTCGTGCGCAGGTTCTCGCGCGCTGACTCGATCGAGGACGCGATGCTGCCGGGGTTCCCGAGGTCGGCGACGAGGAACCGCACGATCGACATCTCGACGGTGGCGCCCTCGCGTGTGCTCTGCTGGAACATGATGCCGTTGCCGGCCACGGCGAGCAGCGGCTCCCAGCTCGACAGCGCGCTGGTGGGCAGGTCGATCACGAGCTCGGTGTAGCTGCGCACGAGCCGGGCCGTGTCCTCGGCACGCTCGAGGTAGCGGGCACCCCAGTAGAGGTTGTCGGCGACGCGGGACAACAGCATCAGTCGACCTCGACGATCCAGGTGTCCTTGCTGCCGCCACCCTGTGACGAGTTGACGATCAGCGAGCCGGGCCGTAATGCGACCCGGGTGAGGCCACCCGCCGTGACGTAGCTCTCGGCGCCGCTGAGGATGAACGGCCGCAGATCGACGTGGCGGGGCACGATCTCGTCGTCGCACAGCGTGGGCACGGTGCTGAGCGACAGGATTGGCTGGGCAACCCAGTTGCGGGGGTCAGCCTCGATGAGCGCGACGTGGGCGTCGAGCTCAGTGCGCGTGGCACGGTCGCCGATGAGGAGCCCAGAGCCTCCGCTCTCGTTGGCGGGCTTCACGACCAGCTCGGCGATGTGCTCGATCACGTACGCACGCTCGTCCGGATAGACGCAGCGATAGGTGGGCACGTTGGGCAGGATCGGCTCGTCGCCGAGGTAGTAGCGGATGATGTCGGGCACCCAGGCATAGACGACCTTGTCGTCGGCCACGCCGGCTCCGGGCGCGTTGGCGATCGCCACCTTGCCGGCTCGCCACGACCGCATCAGCCCGTGCACGCCCAGCGTGCTGTCGGGTCGGAAGACCGCCGGGTCGAGGAACACGTCGTCGACCCGCCGGTAGATGACGTGCACGCGCTCGAGGCCGCCGATCGTGCGCATGTACATGCAGTCGTCGTCACCCACCACGAGGTCGGCGCCCTCGACCAGGGCGGCGCCCATGCGCTGAGCCAGGAACGAGTGCTCGAAGTACGCGGAGTTGTAGATGCCGGGGGTCAGCACGGCGATGGTGGGGTCGGCCACACCCTCCGGTGCGATCGAGCAGAGCATCCGGTTCAGCTCGTCGGTGTAGCTGTCGACCGGCAGGATGCTCTGCTGCGCGAACAGGTCGGCGAACACCCGCTTGCTGATGGCGCGGTTCTCGAGCATGTAGCTCACGCCGGACGGCACGCGGAGGTTGTCCTCGAGCACGTACATCGTGCCATCGCGATCGCGCACGAGGTCACTGCCAGAGATGTGCGCCCACACGCCGTGCAGCGGGCTGGCGCCCACGCACTCGGGCCGGAAGTTCACCGACTGCTCGAGCAGGTCGGCGGGAAAGACGCCGTCAGCCACGATCCGCTGCTCGTGGTACAGGTCGTCGATGAACATGTTGATCGCGCGCAGGCGCTGCTCGAGGCCGGCCTCGATCCGACGCCACTCCGACGCGGCGATGACCCTCGGGATGATGTCGAAGGGCCAAGCCCGATCGATGCCACGCCCGTCGGAGTAGACGGTGAACGTGATGCCCATGGCGAGGATGTCGAGCTCGGCCAGGTCCTGGCGCTCCCGGACCTCGGCATGCTCGAGCGCTGCGAGCTGCTCGAGCAGTGCACGCGCGGCCGGACGGGGTGTTCCGTCGGCGGCCACCAACTCATCCCAGGCATCGGCCTGCGCACGCACCTGTGCCATCGTCATTCCCCAACCCTCGCCCGGACCGGTGTCCGGTTCGTCACGACACTATGTCGGGCATGTGAACCGTCGAGCGGGTGAACGGTCCCGTCAGGCTCCGGTGGCCTGCGGCTCCTTCGGCAAACCGAGCACGCGCTCGCCGACGATGTTCCGCTGGATCTGGCTGGTGCCACCCCAGATGGTCTCGCTGCGGCTGAAGAAGAACGAGCTCATCATCGGACTGACCGGGTAGCCGTCGCGGCGCTTGTCGCGGGCGGCTCCCGGCCACGAGCCGGCGTCGGGGCCGGTGGTGATGAGCATCGATGCCGGGCCGAAGATGTCGAGCGCGAGCTCCATCGCCGCCTTGTGCATCTCGCTCCAGAACATCTTGTTCGTGGCACCGAGCGCCATGACGCCGAGGTCCTTCGACCCGGTGAGGGTGGCCGACAGCGAGCGGAGACCGTTGACGCGCAGGATCTGGATCTTGGTGAAGAACGCCATCAGGCGTTGACGGACCAGCGGGTCGTGGATGGCGCCGTTCGCCGTGGCGGTCGACACCATCAGCTTGTACTCCTCCTCGAAGCGGCGGTAGCCCGTGGTGGCGCTCATGCCGCGCTCGAAGGCGAGCGTCGAGTTCGCCACCTTCCAGCCGTTGTTCACGCCGCCGACGACGTTGTCCTTGGGGCAACGTGCGTCGGTGAAGAAGACCTCGCAGAACTCGGCCGTGCCGTCGGGCTGCACGATGCCGCGCACCTCGACGCCGGGCTGGCGCATCGGCACGAGCAGGTAGCTGATGCCCTTGTGCTTCGGGGCATCCGGGTCGGTGCGGGTGAGGAGGAAGCAGTAGTCGGCGTGGTGGCCGCCGGTGGTCCAGACCTTCTGGCCGTTGATGACCCACTCGTCGCCGTCGAGCACCGCCGTGGTCTTCAGCGAGGCGAGGTCGGAGCCGCTGTTCGGCTCGCTGAAGCCCTGACACCAGCGCATCGTGCCGTTGAGGATGCGTGGCAGGAACTCCTGCTTCTGCTCCTCGGTGCCCCACTGCAGCAGCGTGGGCCCGACGAGCGTGTCGCCGAAGAAGTCGGCCCGAAGCGGGGCCTTGGCGTGGGCGAACTCCTCGCTGAGCACCACGCCCTGCATCGTGGTGAGGCCCTTGCCGCCGTACTCCTTCGGCCACGTCGCGCAGATCCAGCCCCCCTCGAAGAGCTTGGACGGCCATGCCTCGTTGAATGCCTTGCGCTGGTCGGGAGCCATCTCGAACGGCTCCTCGCGCTCGACGGCCTCCATCCAGCCGGGCGGCAGGTTCTGCTCAAGCCAGGTTCGGATCTCGATGCGGAACGACTCGGCGTCGGCGGGATAGCTCAGGTCCATCCACACAGTATTGACCCGCCGGTCAAGTGAAGGGAAGTCGAAGTTGACGGCGCCGGTGTGACGCTGGTTCACAGCCCGTTCACGAACGACGCACAGCGACGAAACGCATCGAACGTACGGTCGCCCGCATGCCCGCTCCTGCCTCTCGGATCGACGCCCGGCCCAACCCCCTCGGGCCGGTATCCCTGGGAGCGCAGGAGCGAGCAGTGCTCGCAGCGCTCATCGCCCAACACGGTCGCGTGATCAGCCGGCGCGAGCTCGCCCGCCAGGCCGGGTTGGGAGCACTGAGCGAGCGGCGCTGCGACAGCCTCTTGGTGGCGCTCCGCCGACACCTCGGCGCCGATGCGATCGTGACCGTGCGTTCGCGCGGGTGGAGGCTGAGCCCGGCCGCCGAGGCGACCGCCAGCGGCCTGCTCTGACGCACACGAACGCCACACGGTGGAAACAATCCAGCATCGTCGCCGAAAACTGACCTCTCTACGGTCCGTGCCGCTCACCCCAACGGCGTGGCGGGCATCGTCCCTACCCCTTCCACCTCGTCGCAGGAGGATCTCGTGCGCACATCCAAACCAGTCAGATACGCCGTCGGTGCCGCTCTCGGTGCCGCCCTACCCGTGTTCATCGCCACCGGCAGCGCCTTCGCCGAGGAAGAAGCACTCGCCGCCGAAGCTGTGCAAGCCGTACTCGACAACGTCTGGGTGCTGATCGCCGGCATCCTCGTGTTCTTCATGCAGGCCGGCTTCGCACTCGTCGAGGCAGGCCTCACCAGAGCCAAAAACGTCGTCAACATCATGGCCAAGAACATGGCCGACGCACTGATCGGCATCCTCTGCTTCCTGGCCGTCGGCTACGCCTTCGCGTTCGGCGGCGACGGCTGGTTCATCGGCACGAGCAAGTTCTTCCTGTCGGGTCAGTCGCCGTTCGAGTGGGGCTCGAGCGGCGTGCTCAACCTGAGCACGTCGACTTTCTTCTTCTTCCAGGTGGTGTTCGCCGCCACGGCAGTGACGATCGCATCGGGCGCCATGGCCGAACGCACGAAGTTCGTGTCGTACCTGTTCTTCAGCGCCGTGATGACCGCCGTCATCTACCCCGTCGTCGTCCACTGGACTTGGGGTGGTGGCCTGATCAAGCGGATCAACATCGGCGACGCCGTCTACTCCGACTTCGCCGGCTCGGGCGTCGTGCACCTCACCGGTGGCGTCGCCGCGCTGGTGGGCGCAGCACTGCTCGGACCCCGCCTCGGCAAGTACGGCCCCGATGGCAAGCCCCGAGCCATCCCCGGTCACAACATCCCCTTCGCCGTGATCGGTGTGTTCATCCTGTGGCTCGGCTGGTTCGGCTTCAACGCCGGCTCCGAGCTCGCCGCCGACTCACTGGTGATGTTCGTGGCAACCAACACCTTGATCGCCGGCGCTGCGGGCGGTGTGTTCGCAACGGCAACGGTGTGGTTGAAGAGCGGCAAGCCCGATGTCGGAATGGCGGGCAACGGCGTGCTCGCAGGCCTCGTCGGCATCACTGCCGGCTGCGGTGCACTCAACTTCCTCGGTGCGTTCATCGCCGGTGCGGTCGCTGGCATCATCGTGGTGCTGGCGGTGCTGTTCATCGATCGCCGCGGTATCGACGATCCGGTGGGCGCCGTCTCGGTCCACGGTGTCTGCGGCATCTGGGGCCTGCTCGCAGTGGGCCTCTTCGCCCGCTACGACGATGCCTTCCTCGGACGCGAAAAGGCCGGCCTGTTCTATGGCGGCGGCTTCGACCAGCTCGCCGTGCAGGCCCTGATGGCGCTGATCATCATCGCTTGGGTCGGCATCATGTCGCTCATCACCTTCACGATCATCCGCAAGACCATCGGTCTCCGGGTGACCCAGCAGGAGGAGATGGAGGGCCTCGATGTCCACGAGCACGGCTCGCCCGGCTACTCGAGCGAGCTGCTCGGCATGAGCTGACCGGCACCCGCCGGAACACGAGCTGGATGGCCTTGCGCCGTCCATGCGCACGGGGACCAGCTCCGGAAGCGCTGGTCCCCGGTAGGGGCAGTCCCCGGGTCGACGACCTCACGAGTCGGCGACCCGGGGCGTCGCCCCATGACGATCTACACTCTCTTTTTACGGAGGCTTCGAGCAATGAAACTCATCACTGCAATCATCAAACCGTTCAAGGTCGACGACGTCAAAGACGCGTTGAAGGCCATCGGCATCCAGGGCATCACCGTCGGAGAGGTCCGCGGCTTCGGCCGACAGGGCGGGCACACCGAGACCTATCGTGGCGCCGAGTACAAGATCGAGTTCGTGCCCAAGATCCAGCTCGAGATCGTCGTCGACGACAGCGCTGCCGATGGGGCCATCGAGGCGATCAAGGCAGCGGCGGTCACCGGCAAGATCGGGGACGGCAAGATCTGGGTCACCGACATCGAGCGGATCATCCGCATCCGAACCGGCGAGGAAGGACCCGACGCCATCTAGGCGGGGCACGCCAGCAGGCGAACGATCGAGCGGCCCGGCGACGGGCCGCTCGTTTCGCGTGCGGGGGGTTCAGCCTGCGAGGGCGCCGGTGAGCGCCGCACGCACGTCGTCGTGGTCGGCGACAGGCACCTGACCCGCAAGCGACTGCACGTAGAACACGTCGACGACCTCGTGGCCGAGCGTGACGACCTTGGCCGAGCGGATGTCGTAACCGGCGCCGGCCAGGGCGTGCGACAGGCGGTACAGCACCGCAGGGCCATCAGGAGCCCGAACATCGATCATGGTGGTCGAATCGGACGCATCATTGCTGACGAGCACCTCGAAGCGGGCCGGGGCCGCCGCGATCGGCCGGCGGCCGCGACCGTGGTTGCGGATGCGGTGCTCGAGAC
>JBEGOE010000135.1:0-4085 GCA_041182165.1 Actinomycetota bacterium | reverse complement strand
CCGCCCGGTCGATCGCCGGGAACGGGCCCTCCGACAGCTCGCCCTCGGCGTTGTAGAGCAGAGCGTGCTCGAAGATGAGCACCGGGTCCGGGTCGTCGAGCGCCGGCTGCAGCATGTGCCGGAAGTCGTCGACGGTGGCAGGCACCAGGACCTTGATCCCCGGGATGTGCGCGTACCAGCCCTCGAGGCTGTGCGAGTGCTGCGCTGCGAGCTGCCGGCCCCCACCCGTGGTCATCCTGATCACCAGCGGCACACCCACCTGGCCGCCCGACATGTGCCGGAGCGTGGCCGCGTTGTTCATGATCTGGTCGAGCGCGAGCAGGCTGAAGTTCACCGTCATGATCTCGACGATCGGCCGCATGCCGCCGATGGCCGCGCCGATGCCGGCACCGACGAACGCCGACTCCGACAGCGGCGTGTCACGGATGCGTGCGGGCCCGAACTCGTCGAGCAGACCCTTCGAGACGGCGAAGCAGCCTCCGTAGGCGCCGACGTCCTCGCCCATCAGGAACACCCGCTCGTCGGCGACGAGGGCGCTCCTGATCGCCTCGCGCATCGCGTCCCTGCACGTGATCGTCATGCCCGCTCCCCTCGATCGGGTTGCTCGGCGTAGACGTGACGGCACAGGTCCTCGACGGGCTCGAACGAGCCTGCAGCGGCCACCGCGACCGCGCGTTCCACCTCGGCGGCGACCTCGTCCTCCATCGCCGCCATGCGCTCGTCGTCGAGCACGCCCTCGTCTCGCAGGCGCCGGGTGAGCAACTCGATCGGGTCGCGATGCCGCCACTCGGCCACCTCGTCCTTCGACCGGTAGAGCTCGGGGTCGTACATCGAGTGGGCACGGAAGCGGTACGTGCGCATCTCGAGGAACACCGGTCCCCCATCGCCCCGCACCGACAGCACGGCGCGTTCCGACGCCTCGCGCACGGCGTCGGCGTCCATGCCGTCGACGCTCCAGGCCGCCACGCCGTACGACGCCGCCTTCAGCACCAGCGTCGTCTGGCTTTCGGAGCGCGCCAGCGCCGTGCCCATCGCGTACAGGTTGTTCTCGCAGCAGAACACCACAGGCAGCTTCCAGAGCGCCGCCAGGTTCATCGTCTCGTGGAACTCACCCTCGGCCATGGCGCCCTCACCGAAGAAGCACACGGTCACCGTGTTGCGGCCGGCCATCCGATCGGCGAGTGCCAGGCCCGCTGCGACGGGCAGGCCGCCGGCCACGATCGCGTTGCCACCGAAGAATCGGTGCGCCACGTCGAACAGATGCATCGAGCCACCGCGCCCGCCGCTGCACCCGTTGCTGCGCCCGAACATCTCGGCCATGATCGATTCGGGCGGCACCCCGCGGGCAAGCGCATGGCCGTGCTCGCGGTAGGTGGCCACCACGTTGTCGGCCGGCGCGAGGGCGGCGCAGAGGCCTGTGGCCACGGCCTCCTCGCCGATGTAGAGATGGAGGAAGCCACGGATCTCGGTCTCGCCGTACAACTGGGCGGCGCGCTCCTCGAACCGCCGGATGCGCACCATCATCCGCAGCATGCCCAGTCGCTCGACGTCACGATCCTCGGTCATCAGGTCGCCCCCGTCTCGAGCGAGGACAGGTCGCCCTCGGGCAGGCCGAGCTCTCTCGCCCGCAGCACCCGCCGCAGCACCTTCCCGCTGCGCGTCTTCGGCAGGTCAGGAGCCGCCACGATGCGTCGTGGCGCCACGGCCGCACCGAGCCGGCTCCGGGCGTGGGCGAGCACCGAACGACGCGTGTCCTCGTCGTCGGTGGCGCCGTGGGCGAGCACGATCACCGCATGGACCACCGCCCCGGCCACCGGGTCCGGCACGGCGTACACCCCCGCCTCGGCCACGGACGGGTGCTCCATCAGCACCTGCTCCACCTCGAACGGACCGATCAGGTGCCCTGCCGTCTTGATCACATCGTCGGCGCGGGAGACGAACCACACGTAGCCGTCGGCGTCGAAGCGTACGAGGTCGCCGCTCAGGTACCAGCGGCCACCAGCCTCGTCCCCGCCGGCCTCGTCCCCGCCGGCATCGTCCCCGCGGGCGAAGCACGCCGCGTAGCGCTCGGGCGCATCGAGGTACCCCTGGAACATCGACGGCCACCCGGCACGCAGGGCGAGCATTCCCTGCGCCGGCGCTGTCATCACGTGGACCCGACCCTGCTGGTCGCGGACCGGCACACCCTCGTCGTCGACCTCGATCACCGCGGCATCGATGCCGGGCAGCGGCCGGCCCATCGACCCCGGGCGGATGGGCATGGTCAGCAGGTTGGTGACCATGATCCCGCCGGTCTCGGTCTGCCACCAGTTGTCGTGGAACGGCACGCCCAGCACGTCAGCGCCCCACCGGACCGAGGCCGGGTCGAGTGGCTCACCCACGCTCGCCGCGAGCCGAAGGTTCGGCCGGGGCCGCCTGATCGAGGTGACCTCGGTGCCCGCACGCATCAGCATCCTGATCGCCGTCGGCGCGGTGTACCACACGGACACTGCTTCGTCGGCGAGCACGTCGTACCAGCGGGCCGGGTCGAGTTCACCCTCGTCGACCACCACGGTCACCCCGCAGGTGAGCGGAGCGATGATGCCGTACGACGTGCCCGTCACCCAGCCCGGGTCGGCGGTGCACCAGAACACATCGGTCCCCTGATGCAGGTCGAGCACCATTCGGCCGGTTGCGTGGTGGGCCACCACCGCGCCATGCACGTGGATCGCACCCTTGGGGGTACCGGTGGTGCCGCTCGTGAAGTGCAGCAGTGCCTGGTCATCCGGATCGGTGGGAGGAATATGGAACTCGTCGGATGCCGCCGCCAGCAACGGCTCGATCGCCGACGCGCCAGCAGGGCAGGTGTCATCGGACCCCGTGACGAACACGTGCTCGAGGAGCGGGAGGCCCGCTCGCAACGCCTCGACCTTGCGCGTGTAGATCATCGGTGTCGTGAACAGGGCCCGGGCGTGCGACAACTCGAGCCGCGCCCTGATCGGTTCGGGACCGAAGGCCGAGAACACCGGGCTGACCACGCAGCGCTGCTTCAACGAGCCGAGCACCGCCACGTACAGATCGAGCTCGCGGCCGCAGATCACCATCACGACATCACCGGCGCCGAGCCCGTGCGCCGCCAGCATCGAGGCGAACCGGTTCGAACGCGCCGCGAGCTCGGCATAGGTGACCGATCGGCGTGACCCGTCCTTGCCCAACAGTCGCAGCGCGACGAGGTCGCCACGGCCAGCGGCCACGTGACGGTCGACCGCCTCGTGGGCGATGTTCAGGCCACCCCCGCCGGGCAACCCGTCCATCGCTGCGGCAGCGTCGTCCCACCGGAAGTGCGACCGCGTCGTTGCGTAGTCGACCACGTTGGGGACGGTCGCGCCCGGCCCAGCAGACCAGTGCTTGTCGATGCTGTCAGCGATGCTCTGCACCATCGCCACCTCCTCGAATGACACCATGGTCATACCCGCCGACGGCTCGCCGTAGTGCCGAAGGTCCTGTCCGAGAACCGATCTAGAGTGAACCGGTGATCGATCTCCGCACCGCCATCCGCACCACTGGGACGGTGCGCGCCTTCACCGACGAGCCGGTCGACGCCGTCGTGCTCAGCGACGTCCTCGACGACGCCCGCTTCGCCCCGAGCGGCGGGAACCGCCAACCGTGGCGCGTCGCCGTCGTGCGCGACCCGGAGATCCGCACCCGGATGGGCGCGCTGATGCGTCCGATCTGGGACGAGTACGTCGGAGCGAACGCGGCCGGCGGCACGGCGTTTGCGTTCGGCAAATCGATCGACGCACCGCCGATCGCCGCCCCGAACGGTCTGCTCGACGCGATCGCCACCGTGCCGGTGGTGCTCGCCGTCGCCGCCGACCTCGGCCGCATCGCGCTCATGGACGGCAACCTCGACCGGCCGGCCGTCACGGGCGGCGCGTCGATCTACCCGTTCTGCTGGAGCATCCTGCTGTCGGCCAGGGCCCACGGCCTGGGCGGCGTCATGACGACGTTCCTGTCACGGGCCGAGCCGGCAGCGGTGCCGCTGCTCGGTCTGCCACCCGACCACGCGCTCGCCGCCACGATCATGCTCGGCCACCCCGTCCAGC
>JBEGOE010000134.1:0-5756 GCA_041182165.1 Actinomycetota bacterium | reverse complement strand
CATCGGTCTCGCCGGGGAACCCGACGATGATGTCGGTGGACACGGCGAGGTCGTCGATCGCTGCGCGGGCAGCCGCGAGTCGCTCGAGGTATCGCTCGGCGGTGTAGCCGCGGTGCATGAGGGCGAGCACGCGATCGGAGCCGCTCTGCAGCGGATAGTGCAGGTGCTCGCACACCGCAGGCGACGCCGCCATGGCGGCGAAGGTCTCGGGTCGCATGTCCTTGGGGTGCGGGCTCGTGAACCGCACCCGCCGGATGCCGGACACGCCGGCGACCGCCGTGATGAGATCGGCGAACAGCGGCCGCACCCTGGCGTCGACGTCACCGGCCTGACGCGATGCCAGCTGGATGTCGCGGCCGTAGCTGTTGACGTTCTGACCGAGCAGCGTGACTTCGGAGACCCCGGCGGCCACGAGCTGGTGCACCTCGGCGACCACGTCGTCGAACGGCCGGCTGATCTCGGCGCCGCGCACACTCGGGACGATGCAGAACGCGCAGCTGTTGTCGCATCCGATCTGGATGGTGACCCACGCGTTGTACGAGGTCTCTCGCTTGGCCGGCAACGCCGAGGGGAACAACGCGTGGTCGTCGATGACAGCCTCGTCGAAGATCTCGGTGATCGGCCCGTGCGCCGTCGCGTGGTCGAGCAGTTCGGCAGCCCGGTGCACGTTGTGGGTGCCCAACACGACGTCGGCCCACGGCGCCCGTTGGCGTACGACGTCGCGGTCCTTCTGGGCGAGGCAGCCGGAGATGACGATCTGGCGGCCGTCCTTCTGGGCCTTCCAGTTCTTGAGGTGACCCAAGTTGCCGTAGAGCTTGTTGTCGGCGTTCTCGCGGATGCAGCAGGTGTTCAGCACCACCACATCGGCGTCGGCCTCGTGGTCGACCGCGACCATGCCCTCGGCATCGAACAAGCCGGCGATGCGCTCGGAGTCGTGTTCGTTCATCTGGCACCCGTAGGTGCGCACGACATAGGTGCGGGTCACGAGTTGCCAGGCTAGCGGTGGCGCCGGGCCCCGATCGGGGGACCCGGCACCATCACGATGGATCTCAGCCGTCGATCTCGACGCCGATGGGTGCGTCGTCGGCCTCGGTGAACTCTTCCTCACCGATGCCGGCCTGCTTGCGCACCCGCTCGGACACCTCGACCATGATCTCGGGGTTCTCGGTGAGGTAGTTCTTCGCGTTCTCGCGGCCCTGACCGAGCTGCTCACCCTCGTAGGTGAACCAGGCACCGGACTTCTTGATGATGCCCATGTCGACGCCCATGTCGAGCAGCGAACCCTCGCGGCTGATGCCCTTGCCGTACATGATGTCGAACTCGGCCTGACGGAAGGGCGGGGCCACCTTGTTCTTCACGACCTTCACACGGGTGCGCGAGCCGGTGACCTCGGTGCCGTCCTTGATGCTCTCGATGCGACGGATGTCGAGGCGGACCGATGAGTAGAACTTCAACGCACGGCCGCCGGGCGTGGTCTCGGGCGAGCCGAACATGACGCCGATCTTCTCGCGCAGCTGGTTGATGAAGATCGCGATGGTGTTCGTCTTGTTGAGGTTCGCGGTGAGCTTGCGCAGCGCCTGGCTCATGAGCCGGGCCTGGAGGCCGACGTGACTGTCGCCCATCTCGCCCTCGATCTCGGCGCGGGGCGTGAGCGCCGCCACCGAGTCGATGACCAGGACGTCGATGGCGCCGGAGCGCACCAGCATGTCGGCGATCTCGAGCGCCTGCTCGCCCGTGTCGGGCTGCGAGATGAGGAGCTGGTCGATGTCGACGCCGATCGCCTTCGCGTAGATGGGGTCCATCGCGTGCTCGGCGTCGACGTAGGCACAGATGCCGCCGTTGCGCTGGGCCTCGGCCACGACGTGCATGGCGAGGGTGGACTTGCCCGAGGACTCCGGGCCGTAGATCTCGACGACGCGGCCGCGGGGCAGGCCGCCGATGCCGAGGGCGAGGTCGAGCGACAGCGCACCCGTCGAGATGACGTCGATGCCCATCGACGTCTTGTCGCCCATCCGCATGATGGACCCCTTGCCGAACTGCTTGTCGATCTGGGCCAACGCCATGTCGAGTGCCTTGTCGCGATCGTTGCTGCTCATGATCGTGTCTCCGTTTCCTGCCGTGTGTGGGTGGGGACCGATTCGCTCGGCCGATTGGCGGGCACCATACGAACGGGGTGTGACACGGTTCGGGTGGGCCTGGATTGTTCGAACGACAGCACTGTAGTTACGAACGAACGTTCGATCAAGCATCCTGCACGAAACGACCGATCAGCCCGGGTGCATGGCCGACCCGTCGGCCACCGCACGCATCGCGTCGTCGAGCTCGGCACGCTCCGGAGGGTGCACGGCCAGGTCGAAGGCCAACCACATCGTGTAGGTGAACGGGTAGATCAGCACGGGCACGACGACGGCCACCACGGCCAGCGCCAGCACGAACGGCAGCACCGGGATGTCGGGCGACGTCATGATGAAGCCGATCGTCATCGCGGCGGTGAGCGCCCCGAAGGTGACGACGGTGTTCATCGTGACCGCACCGAGCTCGAAACCGTCCTCGCGGTGCCAGCGGATGCCGCATGTGCGGCAGCGCTCGTAGCGCCCGAACCACCGGCGCACGAACGTGCTGCGTCCGCCGCACCATGGGCAGCGGAGCACGAGCGCCCGCCCGAGCATGCGGGGAAACGTCTGACGATGCGTGACGGGCATGGCTTCTACGCTACGGCCGCGCCACAATGGCACAGTGCGTCGCTCCATGGCAGGTCTGCTCTTCGGTGTCGCCTTCGCCTGTGCCTGCGTGGCGATCAGCGGCTTCCTACTCCAGCGCACGGCCTTCTCGCCGGCGAACACGTACGACTCGGCCGACGTCGTCCTCGCCAACGATGTGGTGCGCGACCAGTTGGTGCGCACCATCAGCGACGCGACCGTCGACCAGATCAGCGCAGGCGACTCCGGTCAGGCTGCCGTGATCGTGCAGAACATCCAGCTCGTGGCCAGCACCACGGCGGGTTCCGAGATCCTGGCCGAGATCCTGCGCGACACCCATGCCCACCTCATCGGGCGGGACGATGCCCCGGTGCAGGTCACGCCCCAGCAGCTCGTGCAGGTCGTGCGCGACGAGCGGGCCCTCGCGCTACCGGCGGTCACGATCGACGTGCCACGAGTGGGCGCGCTCGCCGCTACCGACACGGCGCTCGACTGGGTCGTGCCGGCAGCCGCCCTCGCCGCCATCGTGTTCTTCGTCCTCTGCCTGCTGGCTCACCCGGAGAAGGCGGTACTCGCGCGCACCCTCGGCATCGGTCTGGTGGTCCTTGCTGCCCTCACCGTGCTGTTCGGCTGGGTGATCCCGTCGTTCGTGCCGACCCTGCTGACCGACAGCCCGTGGGCCGAGATCCCGGCCGGCCTGGCCGACGGCTCGCTCACCCTCATCCTCGGTACCGCCCTGCTGCTCGCCGGGGCCGGCCTCGCCTGCCTCGCCGCTGCGGGCCGGATGGGGCGCAGCCGACGATGGAGCACCCCGGTCAGCACATACCGCTACCGGGAGGAGCGCAGCTGGAGCTAGGCCCCGATGGCGTCAGCGCACGAGCTCGTCGACGAACTCGTGGAAGACGTCGGCGTAGTGCATCGCGTCGGACTCGGTGTGGAGCACCGACACGAGCCACTGCTCGTCGAGTCCCGGCGGCAGCAGCACCCCGCGGTTGATCCCGTGCATCCACTGGGCGAACGCGAGGTCGAAGTCGGTCGCCTTGTAGTCGCGGTAGTTGGCGATCGGCTCGGCCGACCACGTGACACAGCCCTTGGCGCCGAACTGCACCGTGTGCGCCGGCAGGTCGGCGGCGTCGATCGTGGCCTGGCAGGCGTCGACGAGACGGCTGTTGAGATCGACCACCCGCTGGGTCGTCTCGGGTGTGCACACGTCCTGCAGCACGGCCTTGGCAGCCGCCATGCACAGCGGGTTGCCGTTGTAGGTACCGAGGTGCAGCACCCTGCCCGACGTGATCTGGTCCATGCACTCGTGGGTGCCGCCGAACGCGCCGATCGGGAAGCCGCCGCCGATGCTCTTGGCCAGGCACACCAGGTCGGGCTGCACGCCCACGGCACCGGTGGCCCCGCCCCAGCCGGCGGTGATGCCGGTCTTGACCTCGTCGAAGATGAGCATGGTGCCGTACCGGCGGGTGATCTCTCGGATCGCCTCGAGGTACCCGGCCTTCGGCATGCAGATGCCGATGTTCTCCATGACCGGCTCGACGATGAACGCCGCGACGTCGCCGCGGGCGAGCACGCGCTCGAGCGCCTCGGCGTTGTTGTACGGGATGACGAGCGTGTCGGCGAGCGCGGCCTGGGTGATGCCGGCGGTGGCCGGGAGCGGCGTGGGGTCGTCGGCTGGACCGGCCTTGTCGATCGGCGGCTTCATCGAGATCATGACCTCGTCGTGGTGGCCGTGGTAGCCGCCCTCGACCTTCACGATCTTGTCGCGCCCGGTGACGCCACGGGCGACGCGGATGGCGTCCATGGTGGCTTCGGTGCCGGAGTTGGTGAAGCGCCACATCGGCAGGCCGTACCGTTGCCCGAGCAGGGTGGCGACCTCGGTGTTCAGCTCGCACGGCGTGACGAAGAGCGTGCCGTCGTCGAGTTGCCGCTCGACCGCAGCGCGGACAACGGGGTGGCAGTGACCGGAGAAGAGCGCACCGAAGCCCATGTCGTAGTCGATGTAGCGGTTGCCGTCGACGTCCTCCATCCATGCCTGTTGGGCACGGCGAACCACGATGGGGTGCGGGTCGTAGGCCTGGAAGCTCGACGGCACGCCGAGCGGCATGACGGTCCGGGCACGCTCGGTTGCTCGTTGCGAGCCCTGCGTCCGCTGGACGTAGGTGCGAAGCTCTCGGGCGGTGATCAGTCGAGCTCGCTCGACCAGTTCTTCGTGGCGGATGAACTCCGTTGCACTCATGGGGTTCCTTTTCGGATCACGTTCCGGAGAGACTACCCCACCAGGGAATCCGTGGTGAACAGGTGATCGCACAACGCATCGTCGGGTCCAGATCGAGCTCTCACCACGGCCCTGTCAGCACGCGGACGGACGGTGGAAGTGCGGGTGACGTGTGGCAGACTAGGGACCCTTCATGGTGGCCGTAGCTCAGTTGGTAGAGCTCCAGTTTGTGGTACTGGCTGTCGCGGGTTCGAGTCCCGTCGGTCACCCCATGTCGTTCACGGTGGTCGGTCAGCGTGGTTCGTGCGGTTCGCCGCCCGGCTGCGCCGATCGGCACACATGATCGTCGGTGCCACAGCGCCGTCGTGCGTGGCGTTGCGTGGCGTTGCGCGGCGTTGCGCGGCGGTCCCACCGCTGCGTACACTGCCGCCCCGCACACGCCTCTCTAGCTCAATGGCAGAGCAACGGACTCTTAATCCGCAGGTTCTGGGTTCGAGTCCCAGGGGAGGCACCCACATCGGCCCGGTCATCCAGACCGGGCCGTTGTCGCGTCTCGGCATCCCTCGGCTTCGCACCGGTCTTCGTGCCGGTCTCGCAGCGGCCTGGTCGGGTGTTTGCGACTAGCCCACAGGGGTACCGTCGGGCGTGGCCGAACTCTGCGCGCACGTGGTGGTGATCGGTGCGTCCGCAGGCGGCATCGAAGCCGTCACTGCCATGCTCGGCAGCATCGTCGCTCCCCTGCCGGTGCCGGTGCTGGTCGTGGTGCACGTGCCCACCGGCGGCGGCGGCCATCTCGCCGAGATCCTCGGCCGGTCGTCCGTCATGCCGGTGACAGC
>JBEGOE010000133.1:0-9702 GCA_041182165.1 Actinomycetota bacterium | reverse complement strand
GCTATGACCTCTGCGAACGACATGCCGGTCGGCTGTCGGTGCCGCAGGGCTGGATCCTCGAGGATCGGCGCAGCGTCCGCCACCTGGTCGGCGTCGGCGCACACCGACTCGCAGGCTGACGCCGGCGTCGTCACACGACACGACACGACCTGCCTCGCCCGACCCTGCGAGCGGTCTGCTGCTCGGTACCCTGTGGCCACTATGCCCAAGCCGTCGCCGCAGGTTCCCACCGTGCGCCTGGTCGACGGCAGCGACGGCATCACCGTCGGCGTGGCGGCTGCGGCGTGGGCGATGTCGTGGTTCGTCGGGAACATGCTCGGCTCGCTCGTGGTGGGTCTGTTCAGGCCGGCTGATTCCTCGGTCACCGCTCCCGTGTGGGTGACTGCGCTCGGAGCGATGGCACTCTGGTCACCCATCGTCGTCAGCATCCGCGAGGTGAGCCGGCGCTACGGCTCGGGCAGCATTCGTCGGGACATGCGGCTGTCGTTCCGCCCGATCGATCTGGTGGGCGTTCCCATCGGTGTGCTGACGCAGCTCGTGCTGCTGCGCCTCGTCTATTGGCCGCTGGAAGCGCTGTGGCCCGGCACGTTCTCGTCGCCCCAGCTCGAGAAGTCGGCACGTGACCTGTACGACAGCGCCGACGGTCTGTGGCTCCTCGTGCTCATCCTCATCGTGGTCGTCGGAGCGCCGCTCGTCGAGGAGTTGCTCTATCGCGGTCTGTTGCAGGGCGCGTTCGTTCGCCGTGTCGACGACGTCCTGGCGGTGGTGCTCGTGGCGGCGTGGTTCGCGATCATCCACTTCCGTCCTGTCGAGTACCCGGGCCTGTTCGCCATCGGACTGGTGCTCGGCGTGTGCGCGCTGGTCACCCGCCGGCTCGGCATGAGCGTGGTGGCGCACTGCGCGTTCAACGCCACCGGTCTGATCTGGGTGGCGTCACGGTGACCACCTGCGCCCGGCCACCGATGCGATGATGGTCCGATGAGCGACGACCTCCTCGAGCGCGAGCTCGCCGACGGCCCCGACGAAAAGCCCGAGGCCGCCGCCCCCGTCGACCGTTCGTCGCTCGCTGCGCGGGCCTGGCGCCGCGCCGTGCGCCGGCCGAGGAGCTGGATCGACGCCCCGTGGACCACCGAGCGGATCATCCGCGTGTTCGTCACAGTGCTGGTCGTGGGTGGCTCCACGTTCGCCGCGGCGCAGGCGATGCATCTCGACCTGGTCTTCAGTGACAACACGCCGACCGGCGGCGACATGGGCGCACACGTGATGGGGCCGGCGTTCCTGCGCGACCACCTGCTCCCGAACCTGCAGCTCAGTGGCTGGAGCAACTACTGGTACGCAGGCTTGCCGATGTACCGGTTCTACATGGTCATCCCTGCACTGATGATCGTGCTGTTGAACGTCGTGCTGCCGTACGGCATCGCATTCAAGGTCGTGGCGGTCGCCGGTGTGATCACCCTGCCGCTGTGCTGCTGGGCCTTCGGCCGGCTCGCCAACTTCCGCTATCCGGTGCCTGAGCTGTTCGCGCTCGGCGGCATGCTCTTCCTGTTCGACGAGAGCTTCTCGATCTACGGCGGCAACGTGAAGAGCACGATGGCGGGCGAGTTCTCGTTCTCCATCTCGCTGTCGCTGGCGATGATCGGCCTCGGACTGTTCGCGAACGGCCTCCGCACCGGCAAGTACCGGAGCTGGGCGGCCATCATCCTCGCCCTGGCCTGTCTGTCACACGGCATCGTCCTCATCTTCGTGGCCCTCGGCGCCCTGCTGATGTGGCTGATCTGGATGGACCGGACCCGCTTCGTGTACGGCATCACCACCGGCGTCACGGCGTTCCTGCTCGCTGCGTTCTGGGTCGTGCCGTTCCTGTTCGACCACGCGTCGATGACCGACATGAAGTACGGCTTCCGCCCATCCGGCGCGGCCGATTCGTTCTGGGACATGTTCTTCCCGCTGACGAACTTCTTCGACATCTTCATCACGACGTTCGCGATCATCGGGTTCGTCGCCTCGATCGCGAGACGGCACCTCGACGGCGCCTGGCTGGGCATCACGTCGCTGGCGCTCGTTGCGCTCGTCTACCTCACCCGCGACAGCCTGCCGGTCATCGGCCTGCTGTGGAACCCACGGCTGCTGCCGTTCCTGTACCTCCTGCGCTACCTGCTCATGATGGTCGGCATCGTCGAGGCGACCCGCCTCGTCGTGCGAGCCGTGTCGTCGCCCGGCGAGCCCGACGAGACCACGATGTTCGCGTCGCTCACCGGTGTCACTGCCGTCGTCGCCGTCGGTGTGCTGCTGATCGAGCTGATGTTCTTCCGCATCATGCCCGGCGCCGGATTCGCCCAGCACAACGGCGAGAGCGTCTACACGTGGGGCCCGATCTCGCTCACCGCGACATCCACCGATGCGCTCAGCGACTCGTGGTCTCGCTACAACTTCACCGGCTACGAGGGCAAGGGCGCCTATGGCGAGTACCGGGCGCTCGTGAACACCATGGCGGAGCTCGGCGCAGAGCCCACCCAGGGGTGCGGCCGTGCGCTGTGGGAGAACAACGAGCGCAACGGGCAGTACGGCACCACCATGGCGCTGATGCTCCTGCCGCACTGGACCGACGGCTGCATCGCCAGCATGGAGGGCCTGTTCTTCGAGGCGTCGGGCACGACGCCGTACCACTTCGTCACCGCCGCGGCCATGAGCCAGAGCAGCTCCAACCCCGTGCGCCAGCTCCGCTACGACAACAACCTCGCCGCGAAGGGCGTGCCCTACCTACAGAGCCTCGGTGTCAGGTACGTCATGGTCTTCACCGAGGCGGCGAAGACCCAGGCCGACCAGCAGCCCGAGCTCACACTGGTGCGCCAGAGCGGCCCCTGGAACATCTACAGCGTCGCAGGGAGCGACCTCGTCGTGCCGCTCGCCATCCAGCCCGTCGTCGTCAACGCCCGGCCAGGCGACCCGCGCGAGCGCAACCTCGAGCTCGGCATGAGCTGGTTCCAGCACCGCGACGAATGGGCTGCGATGCCTGCCGACGGTGGTCCCGACACCTGGCAGCGGATCGACGTCGCACCCGACGACGCGCGTCGACAGGACGACCGGGTCGACATCGTGCAGCCGGTCGAGCCGATCACGCCGGTGCCACTGCCCGCCGTGACCGTGAGCGACATCGAGCTCGGCGACCAGGATCTGCGCTTCACCGTCGACCAGATCGGTGTGCCGGTGCTGGTGAAGATCAGCTACTTCCCGAACTGGAAGGCCAGCGGCGCCGAGGGCCCGTGGCGCATCGCGCCGAACATGATGGTCGTGGTGCCCACGAGCAACGACGTGCACCTCACCTACGGACGGTCCCCGATCGACACCGCCGCCTCCGTGCTCACGCTCGCGGGCATCGTGCTGCTGTTCGTCTGGCGGCGCCGCGGCGACGTGGTCCACGCCGGACCGACACCCGGCTCGAACTGGGGTCGCGGCGACGAGCCGATCGACGACGAGGATCTGTCCGGTGGTGTCGACGGCGACAGCGATCGCAGCTGGGTCGGCGCCGGCATGCGCGACCCCGGCCTCCGCAGCCGGGAGCGCGACGCCGACTCCGACGCTGACACCACCGTCGCCATCGCGAGGGATGGCAACGACATGACTCTCCTCGACGAGCTGCGACCGTCATGGGATCCTGCTGATGAGCATGGCTCCCGAAATCCCGAGGATAGGTTGTAGCCGACATGTCACATCACGAGCCCACCGCCAGCGACCAGCCGAGTGACCTGTCGGCGATCGTCAAGGCGTACGACGTCCGCGGCACCGTCCCCGACCAGTTCAACGCCGAGGTGGCCTACGCGCTCGGTGTCGGCTTCGCTCGCTTCGCCGGCTCGTCCCGTGTGCTGGTCGGTCGCGACATGCGGCCCTCCGGGCCCGAGCTCGTCGACGCGTTCGCCCGTGGGGTCATGGACCAGGGTGTCGACGTCGTCGACCTCGGCCTCGCCTCCACCGACCTCGTGTACTACGCCGCAGGCACGCTCGATGCGCCGGGCGCCGTGTTCACGGCCTCGCACAACCCCGCCCAGTACAACGGTGTGAAGTTCTGCCTGTCGGGTGCCCGGCCCGTCGGTGAGGACACCGGTCTGCTCACCGTTCGCGCCACTGCCGAGCAGGTCCTCGATGGCCGCGGCCCGGCGACCGCTGCTCGCGCCGGCTCGATGTCGCAGCGCCAGCTCCTCTCGGCCTTCGCCGATCACGTCGTGTCGTTCGTCGACACCTCGGCGCTGCGCCCCATGCGGGTGGTGGCCGACACCGCCAACGGCATGGGTGGCCTCGTGGTGCCGGCCGTGTTCGAGCGGATCCCGCAGATCACGCTGGAGGTCATGTACGGCGAACTCGACGGCACGTTCCCCAATCACCCGGCCGACCCGCTGCAGCCTGCCAACCAGCGCGACCTGCAGGCCCGCGTCGTGGCAGGCGGGTTCGACGTGGGCCTCGCGTTCGACGGCGACGCCGACCGCGTGTTCGTCGTCGACGAGGCAGGTCGGGGGCTCAGCGGTTCCACCACCACGGCGATCCTCGCGGCCAACCTGCTCCGCCGCAGCCCGGGTGCGACCATCCTGCACAACCTCATCTGCTCGCGGGCCGTCCCCGAGGTGATCCGCGAGCACGGTGGCGTGCCCGTGCGCACCAAGGTCGGCCACTCGTTCATCAAGCAGGTCATGGCCGAGACCGGTGCGGTGTTCGGTGGCGAGCACTCGGCGCACTACTACTTCCGCGACAACTTCCGCGCCGACAGCGGCCTCATCGCCAGCATGTTCGTGCTCGACGAGCTGAGCCGTGCCCAGACCGAACTGTCGGTCGTGCGCAAGCCGTACGAGCGCTACTCCTCGAGCGGTGAGATCAACACGCAGGTCGACGACCCGTTGGCCGTCATCGAACGGATTGCTGCGGCCTTCCCCGATGCCGGCATCGACCGTCTCGACGGCCTCACCGTCGACTGTGGGCCGTGGTGGTTCAACCTGCGGCCGTCGAACACCGAGCCACTGTTGCGCCTCAACCTCGAGGCACCCGATCGCAGCGAGTGCGACCAGCACGTGGCCGACGTGCTTGCGCTCATCACGAGCAACTGACCAGCCGGTCACCGAACGAAGGACGACGACGTGACACTCGATTCCCGCCTCCTCGCCGTACTGGCGTGCCCCCAGGACAAGGGCCCCTTGTACTATCTCGGCGACTCCGAGGCCGATGGCCTCTACAACCCTCGCCTGCGCCGCCGCTACCTCGTGCGTGATGGCATCCCGGTGATGCTGATCGACGAGGCCGTGTCGGTCGACGACGCCGGGCACGACGCGCTCATGGCTCGCATCGAGGCCGAGCACATCGCCCCCACCTTCGCCGCGACCGCGAGCTGAGCCTCCTGCGGTACGGTCGTCCCATGAGGTCCCGCCGCGTGATCGCACGGATGCTGGGCGGGGCGGTCCTGCTCGGTTCCGTGATCGCCTCGGTAGCACCGCTGGTGCCGTTCGGCCCGTCGATCGCTCAGGCCGTCGGCCTCGGCGCCGGGGGCGAGTTCCACCGACTCCCACCGACCCGCATCTACGACTCGCGCCCGGAGACACCGCTCAACGAGCCGGTGCCCGGCCCCAAGCCGGCCACCAACGTCGCGCCCGCGTTCTCGCTCGGCGTCCTCGGCCAGGGCGGTGTGCCGGTGGACCCGGCCGACGTGCTCGCCGTCGTGGTCAACATCACCGTCATCGCTCCCACCGGCGCCGGCTGGCTCAATGCGTACGGCAACGGGGCTCCGGCCGGTACGGCCTCCATCGTGAACTTCGCCGCCGGCCAGACCGTTCCCAACATCGCCATCGTCCGCCCCGGCGCCGATGGCAGGCTGGCCGTCCAGATCTACACCGCTGCCACGAACGGCTCGGCGCACGTGGCGATCGATGTCTTCGGGTGGTTCTCCACCAGCGGGTATTCCGGGGCAGACCCGGGTGCCCGAGTCGAGCCGATCGCGCCGGGCAGGCTGTTCGACAGCCGCGCCGCCGGTGGTGCCCTCGGTCCCCGTGTGGCGGTGCCGATCATGGTGCGCGGGAGCACGCTCTCCAGCGGCGAGGTCATCCCCGACGATCCTGCGATCACGGGTGTCATGCTGAACGTCACGGCGGTCAACGATCAGCCGACCAGCAGCGCCACCTTCGTGTCGGTGCTGCCCGCTGACCCTGCCGGCGTGCCGCCCACGACATCGAACCTCAACGTCGTGCGGAGCCAACTCAAGGCGAACATGGTGTTCGCCCCGATCGGTCCCGATGGCCGGATCTGGGTCTACAACGACGCCGGCTCCACGAATGTGGTGGTCGACGTGGCCGGCTTCCTCCGCGCCGGTTCGTCCGAGCCGACGCGTGGCCGCCTCATCCCGCTCACCACGCCGTTCCGCGTGTTCGACACCCGCGAGATCACCTGGGGTTCGGTGGCCCTGGGGCCCAAGCAGGTCGAGGACTGGAGCTTCGCCGACTTCGCATCGTCGGTGAAGGTGGGCGGTGTGCCTGCGGGTCCGCAGCTCGCCGTCATCGGCAACCTCACATCGGCCTCGCTCGGGAGGCAGGCGCCCTCGACGGCGCCCCGGAGCTACCTCACCGTCTTCCCGGCCGATGCGGCTCAACCGGCGAGCTCCAACCTCAACATGGTCGAGGGTCCGGCGGTGCCGAACATGGCGATCTTGAAGTACAGCGCCGCCACCACGGTGCGTGTGTACAACGACGCCGGGTTCAGCCACTACCTGTTCGACGCATCGGCCATCGTGCTGGCCTGAGCAGGTAGGATCTCGGCCCGTCACGTGGGCTGATCGGAACCGTGCGAGTCACGGTCGTAGAGCGTGCGCCAGTTGGTGCCGGCCCTCTCCACTGTTCCATCGTTCCCCGGAGGATCCCCATGTCGTCACCCGCCAACCAGCGCGACTTTCGCGTCGCCGACCTCTCCCTCGCGCCCTTCGGGCGCAAGGAGATCCACCTCGCCGAGCACGAGATGCCCGGCCTGCGCGCCCTCCGCAAGGAGTACGGCCCACTGAAGCCGCTCGCAGGCGCCCGCATCTCCGGCTCGCTGCACATGACCATCCAGACCGCCGTGCTCATCGAGACGTTGGTCGAACTCGGCGCCGAGGTGCGTTGGGCGAGCTGCAACATCTTCTCGACCCAGGACCACGCCGCGGCTGCCGTGGCAATCGGCCCGAACGGCACCGAGGACGACCCGCAAGGCGTGCCGGTGTTCGCCTGGAAGGGCGAGACGCTCGAGGAGTACTGGTGGTGCACCGAGCAGATGATGACCTGGCCCGCCGGCCCGAACGGCGAGGACGGCCCGAACATGATCCTCGACGACGGCGGCGATGCCACGCTGCTCGTGCACAAGGGTCGCGAGTTCGAGCTCGCCGGTGAGGTGCCCGATCCCACCAGTGCATCGAACCCCGAGTACGCGATCGTGCTCGGCCTGCTCAACCGTTCGCTGCGCACCGACCCCACCAAGTGGACCCGCCTCGCCGCCGGCATCAAGGGCGTCACCGAGGAGACCACCACGGGCGTCATGCGGCTGTACCAGATGATGGAGAAGGGCGAGTTGCTGTTCCCCGCCATCAACGTCAACGACTCGGTCACCAAGTCGAAGTTCGACAACCTGTACGGCTGCCGCCACTCGCTCATCGACGCGATCTGCCGCGCCACCGACGTCATGATCGCCGGCAAGGTCGCGGTCGTGTGCGGCTACGGCGACGTCGGCAAGGGGTGCGCCCAGGCGCTCACCGGCCAGGGCGCACGCGTCATCGTCACCGAGATCGATCCGATCAACGCCCTGCAGGCCGCCATGGAGGGCTACCAGGTCACCACCATGGATGATGTCGTCGCCACCGCCGACATCTTCGTGTCGGCCACGGGCAACGACCACATCATCACCGTCGACCACATGCATCAGATGAAGCACAACGCGATCGTGTGCAACATCGGCCACTTCGACAGCGAGATCGACATGGCCGGCCTGGCCCGCAGCGGCGCCACGCGCGACGAGCTGAAGCCCGGCACCGACCTGTGGACGTTCGACGACGGTCACAGCATCATCGTGCTCGCCGAGGGCCGGCTCGTGAACCTCGGCTGCGCCACCGGCCACCCGAGCTTCGTGATGAGCTGCTCGTTCAGCAACCAGGTCATCGCTCAGATGGAGCTGTTCAACAACCTCGATCAGTACCCGCTCGGCGTCTACGTCCTGCCGAAGCGCCTCGACGAGAAGGTCGCCTCGCTGCACCTCGAAGCGCTCGGCGTGAAGCTCACCAAGCTCAGCGACGAGCAGGCCGAGTACCTGGGCATCGACCCCAGCGGCCCGTTCAAGTCCGAGCACTACCGCTACTGATCCATCGCGCACCGCCGACCTTTGCCGCACACGGGCCGTCCACGACCACGGTGCGGCAAAGGTCGTACGGCAAGGGTGCGGTCGTGCGGCGGTGCGGTCGGCCGGCGCGCCCGTCAGCTGCGGTGGGGGATGTACACCGAGTGGCGAGGGGGCAGCGCGAAGCGGGGCAGGAAGATCTGCACCAGCGGGCCGATGCCGAAGGTGAACGCCACGGTGCCGATGCCGACGGTGCCGCCCAGGAGCACGCCGAACACCAGCACGGTCAGCTCGATGCCGGTGCGGGCGACGCGTACGCTGATGCCGCGCTCCTTCAGGCCCATCATCAGCCCGTCGCGCGGCCCCGGCCCAAGGCCGGAACCGATGTAGAGGCCGGAACCGATCGCGATCACCAGTAGGCCCGCGACGAGGTAGGCGACGCGGACCACGAGCGCATCGGCATCGGGGATCAGGGGCATCACGATGTCGACCGCCACGCCGATCTCGAGCGCGTTCAGCAGCGTGCCGACGCCCGGACGCTGCCGCAGCGGGATCCACAGCACCAGCAGCAGGAGGCCCGTCAGGATGATGACGTTGCCGACGGAGATGCCGGTCTTGTCGGCGACGCCCTGGTGGAACACGTCCCATGGCGCAGCACCGAGGCGCGCCTCGAGGATGAGGCTGATGCCGACGCCGAACATCGCCAATCCGGCGATGCAGCGCGACAGCCGGATGCCCCAGTCGACCCCCGCCGACCGCGGCGCGTAGGCGCGAGTGGGGGAGGAGACCTCGACGGCGGGCACGGCCGACGACGCTACCTGGGCCCGGCCCGGCCTGACCGAGGCTTTCGGCGCGCCGGGGGTGCGCCGGGGCACTCGGGTGAGCTCCAGGCCCTCGGTCGGGGCGTTCCGACTGGCGTGTGACACCCCTTCGCGACCATGGGGGCATGCCGTTGCTTCCCGTGTTCGCCTCGTCCTGTGCGTCATGTCACCACCCGGGTGACGTGCTCTGTCGTGCCTGCCGGTTCTCGCTCGCCTCGTCGCCGGTGGTGGCCGTGTCCGGTGGCATCCGGGCAGCGGTGTCGTTCGACGGTGCGGCACGCAGTGCCATCCTCGCCCTCAAGTACGGGAACCGCCGGGCGCTCGCGGCGCACCTCGCCCAACTGATGATCCGGCGGCTCGGCCTCGGCGCCCCCGGGGCGCCGCGCTTCGACGTCGTCACTTGGGCACCCACCAGCAGCGCACGTGCGGGGCGTCGCGGCTTCGATCAGGGTGAGCTGCTGGCGCGGCACATCGCCCGCGAGCTCGGGGTGCCGTGCCGACGACTGCTGTACCGCACCCACGGTGCCGGCCAGACCGGCCGCACCCGTGCCGA
>JBEGOE010000132.1:0-4430 GCA_041182165.1 Actinomycetota bacterium | reverse complement strand
GGGGTCACCGTGCAGCAACGCCCGCAGCAGCAGGTGCGCGTCGGCGACCCGGTTGACCTCGTTGGTGCGGTCGTCGGTGTTGGTGCCGAGGCGCCAGTCGGTGAGGGCGTCGCCAGGGTGGTCCGACGACACCACGACCGCACCGCGGGCGGCCAGGGCCTCGCAGACCAGGGAGTACGCGAACCGGACGCCGGTGCGGCCGTGCGAGAAGACGATCAGCGGGAACGTGCCCGGCCCGGCCGGCGCCTCGTGGAACGCTCCCGCGGCCTCGAAGGACACGCCGGGGAACAGCTCGTACGTCGACGGCGCGCCCTCGGTGGCGAACGTCGGATACCAGATGTCGACGCCGAGCATGCGGCCGGAGCGGTCCGGGTCGACGAGCAGGGTGGAACGTCGCCCCACGCGGTAGCGCCCCGGCTCGAGGGGAGGTCC
Organism: Actinomycetota bacterium; assembly: GCA_041182165.1. Taxonomy (GTDB): domain Bacteria; phylum Actinomycetota; class Acidimicrobiia; order Acidimicrobiales; family Ilumatobacteraceae; genus VFMC01. The sequence continues at coordinate 3,998 of JBEGOE010000132.1, read as the reverse complement.
TGCTGACAGGCTCATTCGTCACCGTCCTCGTCGGGCGCCGCATCGAAGCCTGCAGCGGCGAGCCGCTCGAGCAGTGCGTCGCGGATGCTCGTCCCGGGCTCGCGGGCCTTGTCACCGGTGATCCGCCAACCGAGGCGGCTCGAGTAGAGCAACGGAGGGTCCTTCAGGCGCCCCGGCCCGACCTCGACCACCCGTGCGAAGAACAGATCGTGGTCGGCCATCGGCATCTGCTGGAAGATCTCGCACCGGAGCCAGGCGATGCAGTTCGGGACCACGGGGAGGTTGGTTCCCGGCATCGGCTCGAGGTATTCGTCGGCGATGTACCGGAACTTGCGGCCGGGATAACTGAAGTACTGCCCGATCCCCACCTGGTCGCCGGCGAGGATCGACACGGAGAACTGCCCGCTCGCGGCCATGAGCGCGTGCGTGTCGTGCTTGGGTGAGACGCTCGCCATCACGATCGGCTCCTCGAAGCTCACCTGCGTCACCCAGTGGCTGCAGTAGGCGCGTGTGACGCCGTCATGGTGCGCGCCCACCACCTCGACGCCTTTGATCATCTGACCGAGGCAGCGCTTGATGGTGGGATCGATCATCGGGCGAGTATGTCGTCTCAGTTGAGCTCGCGCACCCACTGCGCATGCTCGGCGGACTCGTGCGCCAGCTCGGCGAACGCCCCGCGCATGACGGTGAGCGCGTAGAGCGCCCTGAGATCGTTGCGTGGGAGGTAGACGGCGCGCAGGTTGTTCAGCATCCGGATGAGGATCGTCCGCTCGCTCACCGGGGCCAGGTGCAGCTCGTCGAAGCTCTGACCACCGCCGACCAGGCGGTTCCATGCCGTCACGACACCCGCCCGGTCGTACACGGCCCCCTCGTGGAACGGGTCGCCGTACACGTCGTGCCCGCCATCGCGGACCATGAAGTGACCCGGGAGCCCGATCCCCACGATCGGCACGCCGGCGCGCCGGCCGATCTCGATCGCGACCACCGACAACGTGATCGGCAGGCCCAGGCCCCGCCGGAGCACCTCGTCGATGAAGGAGTTCCGCGGGTCGTAGTAGTGATCGCGGTTGCCGGTGACACGCCCCCGCATTGCTGCCAGGACGCCGCGCAGCGACGGGTCGACGACCATCGACGCGAGTTGGTCGAGCTCGGTCATCACCCGGTTGGTGTGGTCGGCACCCGTGAAGGCAGCCGACATCAGGGCACAGGCGCGATCGAGATGCAGATTCGGCGGCGGCCCGGTGACGAGCGCCGCGAAGGCGACAGCCGGGTCGTTGGCTCCGTCCATTCCTGCAACGTACCGTCGGCTACCTTCCGTGCCCATGTATCCCGGAGCGCATCTCGCCACGTTCGCCGACAAGCCCGCCCTGGTGATGGCGGGCTCCGGCTTCACCCAGACGTTCGCCGAACTCGACGCGGCAGCCAACCGCGTCAGCCACCTCCTCCGTGCAGCCGGGGTGAGCCCCGGCGACCACGTCGCACTCTGCATGGAGAACCACGACCGGTACTTCGAGATCCTGTGGGGCTGCCATTACGCCGGCGCCGTCTACACCGCCTGCTCGAGCCGGCTCACGAGCGGCGAGCTCGCCTACATCCTCGAGGACTGCGCCGCCAAGGTGTTCATCACCTCGCACTACAAGGCCGACCAAGCCGCCGAGATCGTCGCCGACACGCCCGGCGTCGAGTTGCGGCTCATGCTCGACGGCACCATCGACGGGCACGAGAGCTACGAGGCCGCCGTCGCGGCACAGCCCGCCACCCCGCTCGACGAGGTCCGCCTCGCCGGCATGGACATGCTCTACTCGTCGGGCACCACGGGCAAGCCGAAGGGCGTCACCCGAGCCTTCCCGGGCACCCCGCTCGACGACGCCAGCGGCGCGGTCGCCCCGCTGCTGCAGATGCTGTTCGGGGTCACCTCCGACAGCATCTACCTCTCCCCAGCGCCGTTCTACCATGCGGCTCCGCTGCGGTTCTGCATGTCGGCCATGGGCATCGGCTGCACCGTCGTCGCCATGGAGCACTTCGACGCCGAGCAGTACCTCGCCCTCGTCGAGCGCCACCACATCACCACCAGCCAGGTCGTGCCGACGATGTTCGTCCGCATGCTGAAGCTGGCCCCCGAGGTCCGCTCCAAGTACGACGTCTCGTCGCTGCAGTGCGTCATCCACGCTGCAGCGCCCTGCCCCATCCCGGTGAAGCAGCAGATGATCGAGTGGTTCGGCCCAATCATCCACGAGTACTACGCGGGCACCGAAGGCAACGGCTTCGTGTACTGCAACAGCGACATGTGGCTCGCCCACGCCGGCACCGTCGGTATGCCGATCAACTGCACCGTCCACATCGTCGGCGACGACGGCGACGAGCTGCCGCACTACGAGAGCGGCACGGTCTACTTCGAGGGTGGTGCACAGTTCGAGTACCACAACGACGCCGAGAAGACCCTCTCGTCACGCCACGAGAAGGGCTGGAGCACCCTGGGCGACGTCGGCTACCTCGACGACGACAACTTCCTCTACCTCACCGACCGCAAGGCGTACATGATCATCTCGGGCGGGGTGAACATCTACCCGCAAGAGGCCGAGAACGTCCTCGTGACCCACCCGAAGGTCATCGATGTCGCGGTGTTCGGCGTGCCGAACGAGGACTTCGGCGAGGAGGTGAAGGCGGTCGTCCAACCGGTCGACATGCCCGCCGATGCCGATGCCGCACGAGCGCTCGCCCAGGAGCTGATCCAGTACTGCCGGAGCCAGCTCGCCGACGTGAAGTGCCCGCGCAGCATCGACTTCCGCACCGAACTCCCTCGCCACCCCACCGGCAAGCTCTACAAGCGGCTGTTGAAGGACGAGTACTGGGCCAACAGCGGCCGCACCATCTGAGCCGCGATGTTTGCCGTGATCCGGTTGTATGCGACGCAAACGCGTCAAAGGTCACGATTCGGGCGCTGTTGACCTCGGCGCAGGATCGGGGTCCCGCGTGACCGCTCACCTGCGCGGGTAGCGTCGCCACCCGTGCAACGGCGGGGCGGGATCATGTGGGACCGGTTGACGGTCGTGTGCGTGCTCTCGTTCTTCCTGCTCGTCGCCGGCCTCAGCGTCGGCATCGTCCTCGGTGAACTGCGCGAGCAGTTGGACCTCTCGGGCCTGGTCGCTGCGGCGCACGGCTCGACGTTCGGGATCGGTCTCCTCATGTCCGGTGTCGTCGGGCTGAGGCTCGTCACCCGGTTCGGTCGTCCCGCCGCCTTCTGGGGCGCGTGCACGCTCATCGTCGTCGGCGTGATGCTGCTCTGCATCGGCCAGGTCTGGCCCGTGACACTGTTCGGCACGGCGATCGCCAGCTTCGCCTGCGCCATGCTCGTGCTGCTGATGCCCGGCATCGTCGCCGACCACTACGGGCCCGAGGACAGGGCCGGGGCGTTCGCCGCCATCAACGGTCTGCCCGGCATCGCCGGCATCACCTTCTCGCTCGTCATCGGCGCCGTGCTGAGTGCAGGAGGATCCTGGCGTTGGCCGTTCGCGCTGCTGACGCTCGGCATCGCCGCGGCCACCCTCATCGCCGGACGCAGGGTCGAGATCCCCCACGGCACTCCCTCCGACGTGCGGGCGCTCGAACTCGTCCGCCGCCCCGACGTGCGCTCCCCGTTCATCGACGTCGTCCATGCCGTGCTCGTCGAGTTCCCCGTCGGGATCTGGGCGGTCGTGTACCTCAAGGAGGTCGGCGGCGCGAGCAGCGGTGCCGCAGCAGCGCTCGGCGCCGTCTGGGGCCTGTGCATCCTCGTGTCGCGCATGATCCTGCCACGCATCGTCGGCGTCACCGGGCCGTGGGCCCGCACCGCCTGCTTCGCCGCCGCCGCAGTGGGCGCCACGCTGCTGTGGACCGGCCCCGGGCTCGCCACGCGGGTCGTGGGCCTCATGATCGTCGGCTTCGGATGCGGCCCGCTGTACCCGCTGTCGGTCGATGCCCTCTACCAGCGAGCGCATGCCGACACCGTGGCGCTCGGG
>JBEGOE010000131.1:0-3707 GCA_041182165.1 Actinomycetota bacterium | reverse complement strand
GAGCCGGCTGCGCTCGACATCGTCGCGAGCGGCACGATCGACCGGATCCACCGCACCTTCGCCGAGCGCGGCTGGTCGGACGGTCTGGCGATCATCCCGCCGACCCGCGAGCGGGTCGAGGCGTTCATCGCCGTCTCGGGTCACGACCCGTGGCGACCGATCGGCACGGCGCGCCCGGCCGGCCGTGACATCACCGTGTGGTCCGTCGCCGTGAACGCGGTGATGGCCGGGTGCGAGCCCGAGCAGCTACCGGTGCTGCTGGCGATCGCCGACGCGCTGGTCGACCCCCACTACGGCGTCGAGCACTCCGGCAACACCACCGGCGCCGACGCGCTCGTCATCGTCAACGGTCCCGTCATCGGCGAGCTCGGGTTCAACCACGGTCCCGGTGCGATGCGCGACGGCGCGGGCGGGCCCAACACGGTCGTCGCCCGGTGGCTGCGGCTGTTCCTGCGGAACGTGCACGGCTTCACTGCCGACGAGCACGACAAGGCGACGTTCGGCAACAGCGGCCGAGTCGTGCTGGCCGAGGACGAGGCGGCGCTCGCCGAGATCGGCTGGCAACCGGTCGCCGCCGAGTTCGGGCATCCGGCCGGCACCGATGCCGTCACGATCGCCCGAATGAACAGCGGCATCATCGTCGGCAGCGTTGTCGGCTCGACCCCCGAGCAGATCCTCCCCTACCTCGCCGACGGGCTGGCCCGTGTGGTCGGGTGGGACCTCACCCACGTGTACGGGCTCGGGCAGGGTCAGCAGCGACCGCTGCTCGTGCTCTCCCCCGTGCTCGCCCGCATCTTCGGCCGGGCAGGGTGGACGAAGGCCGACGTGCAGCAGGCGCTGTTCGAGCGGGCGCGCATCCCGGCCCGGCGGTTCGAGCAGCTCATCGGCGAGTGGTCGAACCTCACCGCCGGCCGCCGCACCCTCGTCGATCTGGTCGACGAGGGCGTCGTGCCCCCGGTGTTCGCCGAGTCGGACGACCCCGACCGCCTCGTCCCGATCGTGACCGAGCCGGCCAAGTTCGTCATCGCCGTCGCGGGCGACCCGAACCGTACGAACGCCTACGTGCTCAGCAGCGACGGGCCGCACGGGGACTGGACGAGCAAGCCGATCGACCGTGCGTACAGCACCGATCTGGCGTGCAGCGTCAGTCGCCCCAGTGACGTTGCTCGATGAAGGGATCGCCGCACCACGACGGCCCGTAGCGGCTCGTGATCGAGGCCAAGTCGCACTCCCAGTTCTTGCCCCCGGTACTGCCGTCGAGCTTGTGGGAGTAGAACAGCACTCGTTGGTCCGTCAGAAGCAGATGTCCGGCACGATTCTCGACGATGACCTCGGAGGCGACGACCGATCGGCAGAGAGCTGCCCTGTTGATTTCCCGCGGGAAATCAATCAGTCACAGATCGGCAGCTCGGCTCGGGTCAGCCGGCGAGGCGTCGACGCACTTCGGCGACATCTGCTGCGAGGCGGTCGGCGAGTTCCCGTCCGTCGAGCTTGGCCACGGTCGCTCGCTGAGCCACAGCGTCGGCGAGGAGTTCACGCACGAGATGCGACAGCGTGAGCCCGCGCTCGGCCGCCATGGCGTCGAGACCCGCCGCGAGGTCGCCGGCGAGGCGGACCGACAGATGTCGGTCCTGGCTCACGATCACTTCGGGGGTGTAGGCGATGGTCTCGCCCGTCTGCTCCTCGAGCCACTGGATCGCCTTCGGCTTCGCCATCACTGGCCTCCACTTCGCGTTCGATTGCGTGCGTGATGGCGATCGCGATGTCCACGGCGAAGGATCGGTTCGGGTCGAGTTGGTCCGTGCCGGAGATCAGTGCTCGCAGGTCGATGAAGATCCGTTCAAGGTCGGCTCTCGTGAGGACGACGCCGTCCTCCGGGAGCCAGTCGACCTTCAACCATCGTATGACAATGTAACACGACGAGTCGACGAACCGACGGGCGGTGATCTCTCTCGACCGACAGCCATGCGCCGGACACCCGCACTACATGCCCTGATAGAGGATCTGATGCAAGGCGTTGCGAAGTTTCGTAGCGTCGGTGGGTCTGGTCGGTGTGTCTCATGAATGCCCTGCCGCCGTGAGGCTGGCTTTCGAGCGAAGCGACCGCCTGGCCAGATCCTGTCGCGGCGTGGCTCGAAAGAGGAACGGCATCAACCACGCAGCAGGTGTGCCCGCCGTGGCGAACTCACTCCACGACGAAAGGATCACATCGATGTTCATGATCGGGATCGACCCGCACAAGGGGTCCCACACAGCGGTCGTTGTCGACCGCACCGAAGCAGTGCTCGACACGATTCGTGTCACCGCTGACCGAGATCAACGCGACCGTCTGCTGGCGAGGGCGGCACGGTTCGAGCCGCGCACTTGGGCTGTTGAAGGCGCGACCGGGATGGGCGCGATGCTGGCCCAGCAGCTCGTCGCTGCGGGCGAGCACGTGGTCGATGTGCGCCCGAAGTTGTCGTCGCGTGTGCGGCTGCTCGAGCGAGGCAAGATCGACAAGACCGACCCGAACGATGCCCGCTCCGCAGCGATCGTGGCGCGGCGCACACCAGCGCTCAACATCGTCGCCGGCCTCGATGAACACCGCGTCGTGCTGCGACTGCTCGCTGATCGGGATCATCAGATCACCGCACATCGCGCCCGCACGGTGTGCCGGCTCCACGCGCTGATGTGTGTGCTCATCGAAGGTGGCACCACGCGTTCGTTGACCGCCACCAAAGCCACAGAACTGCTGGGAAACGTGACGATCACGAGCCCAGTCATCGAGCAACGGTTGGCAACCTGCCATCAGCTGATCGACGAGATCCGGACCCTCGACCGCGCCCGTGACCACGTGCGCGAACGGACTGCCACCGCCGTGATCGCGTCGGGCACGACCGTGTCCGAGGTGTTCGGCATCGGGCCGTTGATGGCTGCGGTGATCATCGGCAGAGTCGGGGATGTTCGTCGCTTCCCGACATCAGGTCACTTCGCTCGGCACAACGGGACGGCTCAGTCGCCCCAGTGGCGTTGCTCGATGAAGGGGTCGCCGTACATGTGGTAGCCGTTGCGCTCCCAGAAGCCGGGGACGTCACGGTCCTTCAGCTCGAGGGCGCGGACCCACTTGGCGCTCTTCCAGAAGTAGAGGTGCGGCACGACGATGCGGACCGGGCCGCCATGGATCGGCTCGATCTCCTCGCCCTCGAACTCGTAGGCGACGATCGCCTCGTCGGTGGTGATGTCGGCCAGCGGGAGGTTGGTGGTGTAGCCGTACTCGGCGTGCTCGATGACATGCGTCGCCTCGGCCTGTACACCGGCGCGTTCGAACAGGTCGCGCACACGCACACCCGTCCACGTCGTGTCGAACTTGCTCCACTTGGTCACGCAGTGGATGTCGAAGGTGAGCGTCACCGACGGCATCGCCTTCAGCTCGTCGAGACCGATCGTGAACGGCTGGTCGACGAGACCGCCGATCGCAAGGTCCCACTGCCCGGGCGCGTACGTCGGGACGTCGCCGACGTGCAGCACGGGGAAGCGGTCGGTGAGGTACTGGCCGGGCGGCAGCCGCTCGGGGTCGAGCCCACGGTCGGCGAGGTCCTTGCGGTTGCGGTCGAAGAATCCCACGTCGCCAGTCTGCACCGTCACGGGGCTCGGGGCACACGTGTGCGCCCGTTCTCGCTAGCGTCTGACCCCATGAGTGACCAGGGCGCACCCGAGCCGCACCGTTC
>JBEGOE010000130.1:0-4058 GCA_041182165.1 Actinomycetota bacterium | reverse complement strand
GTCCTCGGCCGTCCGACCCGATGCCGTCGGGTGTCTCTCCGTAGGGTCCGGGCCATGGATTTCGACCTGCCGCAGGACCTCCGTGACTACCTCGACGTGCTCGACGACTTCATCGAGCGCGAGATCAAGCCGCTCGAGGAGCAGGACGACAACATCAGGTTCTTCGACCACCGCCGCGAGGACGCACGCACCGACTGGGACCGCGGTGGGCTGCCGAACGACGAGTGGGAGGCGCTGCTCCACGAGGCCAAGCGCCGGGCCGACCGCGCCGGCCACTACCGGTACCCGCTGGCCAAGGAGTTCGGCGGCCAGGACGGCACCAACCTCGGCATGGCCGTCATCCGCGAGCATTTCGCCCGCAAGGGGCTCGGGCTCCACAACGACCTGCAGAACGAGCACTCGGTCGTCGGCAACAACGTCGGCCTCCTGCTGATGATCGCCTACGGCACCGACGAGCAGAAGGCCGAGTGGATCGACGACCTGGCCGAGGGCCGCAAGGGCTTCGCGTTCGGCATCACCGAGCCCGAGCACGGCTCCGACGCCACTCACATGGAGACCACCGCCGTGCGCGACGGCGACGAGTGGATCATCAACGGCGAGAAGACGTGGAACACAGGCATCCACAAGGCGCAGTACGACATGATCATGGCCCGCACCAGCGGCAAGGCAGGCGACGGCCACGGGATCACCGCGTTCCTGGTGCCGACGTCGAACCCCGGTTTCGAGATCCTCGAGTACCTGTGGACCTTCAACATGCCCACCGACCATGCCCACATCCGCCTCACCGATGTGCGGGTGCCGAACGCGGCGATCTTCGGCGGCGAGGGCAAGGGCCTCCAGGTGGTCCAACACTTCTTCAACGAGAACCGCATCCGCCAGGCGGCCTCGAGCCTCGGCGCGGCGCAGTACTGCATCGACCAGTCGGTCGAGTACGCCAAGCAGCGCAAGCCGTTCGGCAAGGCACTCGCCACGAACCAGGCGATCCAGTTCCCGCTGGTCGAACTGCAGACGCAGTGCGAGATGCTGCGGGCCCTCATCCACAAGACCGCCTGGTCGATGGACAAGCACGGCGCCTTCAGCGTCAGCGACAAGGTCAGCATGTGCAACTACTGGGCCAACCGGCTGTGCTGCGAAGCGGCCGACCGGGCGATGCAGGTGCACGGCGGCATGGGCTACAGCCGTCACAAGGCGTTCGAGCACATCTACCGCCACCACCGCCGCTACCGCATCACCGAGGGCGCCGAGGAGATCCAGATGCGCCGGGTCGCGGGCTACATGTTCGGCTTCATGAGCCAGCAGGCCCCCAAGGGCGTCGACGCCTGACCCCGCTTCCCCGAGTCACGCCACCCCCCGAGTCGCCGGCGGACGATCGAGGGTCTCGGTCGCACCGGAGGGTTTCGGCGCACCCGTCGAGCGCTGAAACCCTCGAAAGCCGAGATCCGGACGGCGTGCTCAACCCCAACGCTGCGACTTGCCCCTGATCAGCCTACGATCGGCACGTGCGCGACATCTCGTTCTCACTGTCTGAGCGGACCCTCGTGGTCACCGTCGACGGCGACGCCCTGCCGGTGCCTGCCCTCTGGCTGCGTGAGTGGACGCAGGACCCCACACAGCTCGACCTCGTCAGTGACCAGCGGACCTTCGACCCGCACCGGCTCGACCCCGGTCTCGAGATCGTCGAGGCGTCGGTCGTCGCCGGCTCCGTGTCGGCGCGCTTCAGCGACGGCCACGCCGAGACCTGGACCGCCGAGTTCCTCGCCGACGCCATCGCTCCACCGCCGCGCTGCCCCGAGCCTGTCGCCTGGCGCGCCGACCTCGGTGCCCCGCCCCGTCACGACTGGCGGGCGATCCAGCACGACGACGCAGCCATGGCCGACGCCCTGCACGACTTCCTCGCCTACGGCACGATCGTGGTGCACGACTCACCGACCACCGAGGGCACCGTGCTCGACGTCGCGTCGAGGTTCGGGTTCGTGCGCCGAACGAACTTCGGCGTGCTGTTCGACGTCCGGTCGGTGCCGGACTCGAACGACCTCGCCTACCGCTCGATCGCCCTCGGTGCCCACACCGACAACCCGTACCGCGAGCCGGTGCCGGGCATCCAACTCCTGCACTGCCTCGTCAATGAGACGAGCGGAGGCCTGTCGACGCTCGTCGACGCGATCGCCGTCACCGACCGCATGCGCGAGATCGACCCGGAGGGGCGCCCGTTGCTCCTCGACGTGCCGGTCCGCTTCACCTTCCGCGACGATCACACGGTGCTCGAGTCGCACCGCCCCGTCGTCGCCGTCGACCACGACGGGGCGGTCACCGGCCTGCACTACAGCCCGAAGCTCGACCACGTGCCGCTCATGTCCGTCGAGCGCACGCAGGCCTACCAGCGGGCCCGGCTGCTCCTGTCGACGCTGCTCGCCGACCCCGAGTTCGAGATCACCTTCCGGCTCGATGCGGGCGAGGCGATGATCTTCTCGAACGATCGGGTGCTGCACGGTCGCACCTCGTACGACACGGGCGAGGGACACCGGCATCTCCAGGGCTGCTACATCGACCATGACGAGCCGGCCAGCCGGTACCGCGTGCTGCGCCGCGCCGGCGTCGGGGTGAATGTCTGATGGAGCAGGTCCGCTTCACCCGGATGAAGGACGGCACCCGCGACGAGTACCAGTTCCTCAGCACGCTCGAGCACGAGTACATCGCCCGGTTGCCCGACCGCATCCTCGCTTCGGTACGCGCGCTCGGCGACGGCCTCGCCGGTTACCGGGTGTCGCGCTTCGAGCACTCGCTCCAGACCGCCACGCGTGCCCTGCGCGACGGGGCCGACACCGACATGGTGGTCGCCGCGCTCGTCCACGACGTGGGTGACGAGCTCGCGCCGGAGAACCATTCGCAGTTCGCCGCGGCGATCCTGCGGCCGTACGTGCGGGCCGAGGTCACCTGGACCGTGCTGATGCACGGCGCCTTCCAGATGATCTACTACGGACACCACCTCGGCCTCGACCAGCACGCGCGCGACGAGCATCGCGACCACCCCTGGTACGGCACCTGCGAGATGTTCTGCGAGCGGTGGGACCAGGCCTCGTTCGACCCCGATTACGACTCGCTGCCGCTCGAGGCGTTCGAGCCGATGGTGCGCGAGGTGTTCACGCGGCGGGCATTCGATCCGGTCCTCACTGCGTAGCCTTTCGCCCATGCGCACCTCGCTCGCCGAACTGCTGGCCACCCGCGACGTCATCCTCGCCGACGGCGCCACGGGCACCAACTATTTCCAGCGAGGGCTCATGTCGGGCCACCCGCCCGAGCTGTGGAACGAGGAGCACCCCGAGCTCGTACAGGGGCTCTTCCGTGAGTTCGTCGAGGCCGGCGCCGACATCATCCTCACGAACTCCTTCGGTGGCACGGCCCAGCGTCTCAAGCTCCACCACGCGCAGGACCGGGTGTTCGAGCTCGCCGAGCTGGCGGCCCGCCTCGCTCGCGAGGTGGCCGACGCTGCTGATCGTCCGGTCGTCGTCGCCGGCTCGGTGGGCCCCACGGGCGAACTGTTCGAGCCTCTCGGCGCGCTGACGCACGACGTCGCCGTTGCGTCGTTCCGCGAGCAGATCCGCGGCCTCAAGGCCGGCGGTGCTGACGTCGCCTGGATCGAGACGATGTCGTCGGTCGAGGAGGTCCGTGCCGCAGCCCAGGCCGCCATCGACGAGGACATGCCGTACACCGCCACCTGCTCGTTCGACACGGCCGGCCGCACGATGATGGGCGTCATGCCTGACTCGATGGCGGGCATCTTCGACGGCCTCGCCGTCCAGCCCCTCGCCTTCGGTGCCAACTGCGGCGTGGGTGCGAGCGACATCCTCGTCAGCGTGGGAGCCATGGTCGACGGCGAGCACAACGTCATCGCCAAGGGCAACTGCGGGGTGCCGCAGTTCGTGGGCACCGAGATCGTCTACTCCGGCACCCCCGAGCTGATGGGTACCTATGCCCGCCTCGCCGCCGACACCGGCGTCCGCATCGTCGGCGGCTGCTGCGGCACGCGGGAGTCGAGCGCACGGCGCATCGACGCCAGG
>JBEGOE010000129.1:0-13546 GCA_041182165.1 Actinomycetota bacterium | reverse complement strand
CGCCCGGCCGGCACCCGACCGCGTCGGCCACGACCTCGCGGGCGTCGTCGTGCGCGGCCCGCGCCTGCCGGGCGAAGCGGTGCGAGCCGTTGGGGTTGGCGAACTGCTGGTCGAGGAAGGGCAGCATCGCGTCGATCGCCTCGCGCCGCATGGGCGTGCTGGCTGCGTGATCGAGGTACGTGAGCTCGCCCGACATGGAGCCCACGCTACCGGTGGCCGCCGTTCGGGCCGGTGAGCGGCGATGATGGAGATCATGCGCGGCTACTCCCCCTCGTCCTACGGCGACGCCTTCGCCGATGTCTACGACGACTGGTACCGCGACATCACCGACATCCCCACGACCGTGGCGTTCATCAGCGCGCTCGCCGGCGACGCCGGGGCCGTGCTCGAGCTCGGTGTCGGCACCGGCCGCCTCGCCCTGCCGCTCGCAGCGCACGTGGGGTCGGTCGTGGGCATCGACAGCAGCGAGAAGATGCTCGACCGCCTGGCGTCGGCCGACCTGCACCGCACGGTCACGGGTGTGCGCGGCGACATGGTCGACGATCTGCCCACCGGGCAGCACGAGGTCGTCTTCGCCGCGTACAACACGATCTTCAACCTCCTCACCGCCGAACGCCAGCAGGCGTGCTTCTCGGCCGTGTCCGAGCGGTTGTCGTCGACCGGATCGTTCGTCGTCGAGGCGTTCGTGCCCCAACCCCACACCGGGTCGCAGGTGTCGGTGCGCTCGATGGCGGCCGACCGGGTGGTGCTCAGCGCCAGCGTCCACGACGCCGATCACCAGCGTGCCGAGGGGCAGTTCATCGAGTTCACCGAGGCGGGCGGCGTGCGGCTGCGTCCGTGGGCGATCCGCTGGGCACAGCCGGACGAACTCGACGCGATGGCGGAGGCGGCCGGGCTGCGGGTGGCCGAGCGCTGGGCCGACTTCGATCGGTCCGCGTTCGGCCCCGAGAGCGAGCGCCACGTGACCGTGTACCAGCGGTGTCGCCCGGCAGAACCGAACGGGTGCACATCGTGAAATCAGTGACACGTCCGTACTTCGACGAGGCGGGCCGAATAGGGTGGTGGGTGTTGTGAGTCAATTGCGTCTGAATCCACTGACCGGCAGATGGGTCACCATTGTCGCCGAGCGGGGCCAACGCCCCACCGACTTCGCACCGCGCACGTCGGTGGTCGAGTCCGACCCCAGTCGCCCCTGCCCGTTCTGCCCCGGCAACGAGGAGGCGAGTGCGCTCGAGAGCGTCGACGAGGGCGGCCTGTGGACCATGCGGGTGCTGCCGAACCTCTACCCCGCCTTCTCCGGCGACGAGCCCTTCTCGGTCCACCACCTGGGTCCGGTGCACGTCGAGGCCGAGGCCTCCGGCATCCACGAGGTCTTCGTCTTCAGCCGCGAGCACGACAGCGGCATCCACGACCTGGGTGACCGGGCTGCAGCCGACCTGATTCGCATCCTGCAGCGCCGCTTCGCCGAGCACGCCGATGCACCGAACCTGCGCTACACGCAGGCGATCATCAATCACGGCCGCGAGGCCGGCGCCTCGCTGGCCCACCCGCACGGCCAGCTCCTCGGTCTCCCGTTCGTGCCGGGCGAGGTGCTCGAGGAACAGCGCGGCTTCAACCGGTTCGAGGGTGGATGCATCCTGTGCGCCACCGTCGAGGCCGAACTGGTCGACGGCAAGCGCGTCGTGTTCGCCAACGACGATGTCGTGTGCATCTGCCCGTTCTGGAGCGGCTCGCCGTTCGAGATGATGATCATCCCGCGCAGCCACGACCTGCACCTCACCGACTCGACCGATGCCACGGTGGCTGCGATCGGCATCGCCATCCGCGATGCCATCCGGCACCTGCGCGAGGTCGTCGGCGACGTCTCGTACAACCTCGTGCTGCGCACCGCGCCCCACCACTACAGCGGCGCCTTCCACTGGCATGTGAACATCCTGCCGAAGCTGCACACCACGGCCGGCTTCGAGCGTGGCACCGGCGTGCTCATCAACATCGTGCCGCCCGAGACGGCCGCCGAGCAGCTGCGCAACGTCGCAGTGCACGCCTGAGCGACGCCCGCACCCCATGGCCCGCATCAGCGTCTCGATCGAGATCGACGCCACCCCCGCACAGGTGTGGCACGTCGTCGAGCCGGTCGAGAACCACGTCGACTGGATGCACGACGCCGTCGCGATCCGCTTCCAGGGTGAGCAGACCCGTGGCGTCGGCACCACGTTCCTGTGCGACACCAAGGTCGGGCCGATCAAGCTGGTCGATCAGATGGCGATCACCGAGTGGGAGCCCGACGCCGTCATGGGCGTCGAACACACCGGCATGGTGACGGGCACCGGTCGGTTCACCCTCACCCCGATCGACCTCGGCCGGCGCACCCGGTTCGAGTGGGCCGAAGAGCTGTTCTTCCCCTGGTGGCTCGGCGGGCCCATCGGCGCATTCATCGGCGGCAAGATCGTCATGCAGGCCATCTGGCGCCGCAACCTCCGTCTCCTCAAGCAGATCGTCGAAGCCTCGGCCACCGGCTGAGGCGGTCGTCAGGCGAGGGCCCGGACGGCTGCGGTCACGCCGGCCGCGATCACGATGACGGCGACGAACGGGGCCCGCTTCCACACGGCCACCGTCGCAGCGGCCACCCCGGCAGCGCGGGCGTCGATCACGAGGTGCTGGCCGGTGCTGAAGGTGTCCTTCATCACCAGTGCCGACACCACCGCCGCCGGGATGAGCGCGAGGCATCGCTCGAGCGCAGGGGCGAGGGTGCGGCGGCCGAGCAGGAAGAACCCGATCGCCTTGCACGCGTAGGCGCCGGCTGCGAGCACGAACACGAGGGTCCAGGTCATCGCGCAGGCCTCAGGTCGGGCCGCCGCTCGTCGTCGGGGAGACCGACCAACACGGCCAGCGCCGAGCACAGGATCGGCACGCCCACCGGTGTGAACGGGACGAGGGCCAGGCAGACCACCGACCCGAGCGCCGCAGCGATGCGCCCACGGGGCGTCCGCAGCAAGGGCCAGACCATGAACACGAAGCCGGCGGGAAAGGCGGCGTCGAGGCCGAAGGTCGTCGGGTCGATCGCGTTGCCGAGCAGCGCCCCGAGCAGCGTGCCGATGTTCCAGAACACGTAGACGCTGAGACCCGTGATCCAGAACGCCGCCCGCTGCGCAGCGACGTCGTCCTGGGCAACCGACATCGCCGTCGACTCGTCGATGGTGAGCTGCGCGGCCGCCAACCGGCGGCCGACCGGCCCCTCGATCCGACGGCCCATCGTGAGGCCGTAGACGCCGTTGCGGGCAGCCAGCACCATCGCACCGCCCAACGCCGACGCCGTGGTGCCACCGGCGCCGATGACGCTGACGGCCGAGAACTGCGAGGCCCCGGTGAAGACGAGCAGCGACATCGCGCACGCCTGCAGCACCGTCGCCCCGGCGCTGACAGCGCCCACGCCGAACGAGATCCCGAAGACCCCGACGGCCGCGCCGAGCGTGACGCTGGCGGTCACGACCGGCCGCAGGGCCGCGTCGCTGAGCAGGGGATGTGACGGCACGGGCGAGACGGACGATCAGACAGGACGGTGTGCGGCGAGCCACACGACCGCCAGCGGCGGGAGGTCGACGAGTGCCGATGCCGGCTGGCCCTGCCAGGCGTGGTCGGCGGCACCCACGGACGGCGAGCCGCCGGCAGAGCCGCTGCCGCCGAAGGGCGCAGCGTCGGTATCGACGACCACCTCCCAGGCGCCCGCCCACGGCAGGCCGACGCGGTAGCCGGGGCGCGGCACCGGCGTGAAGTTGGCGATGCAGACGACGGCGTGGGCGCCACGCTCGGCCCAGCGGATGAAGGCGTAGATCGAGTGCTCGGCATCGTCGGCATCGAGCCACTGGAAGCTGGTGTGCTCGTGGTCGCGCTCCCAGACAGCGGGCCAACGATCGGCCTGCGCGTTCAGGCTGACGAGCAGGTCGCGCACGCCACGGTGGGGCGCGTGGTCGAGCAGATGCCAGGGCAGTGACGCCATGTCGTTCCACTCGGTCCAGGGGGCCATCTCGGCCCCCATGAACAGCAGCGGAGCGCCGGGCATCGCCCACATCCAGGCGTAGAGAGCACGCAGGTTCGCAAAGCGCTGCCAGTCGTCGCCGGCCATCTTGGCGAGCAGGCTGCCCTTGCCGTGCACGACCTCGTCGTGGCTGAGCGGTAGGACGAACGACTCGGTGAACGCGTACAGCAGCCCGAACGTGAGCTCGCGGTGGTGCCACTGCCGGTGCACCGGCTCTTCGCGCAGGTAGCCGAGCGTGTCGTGCATCCAGCCCATGTTCCACTTGTGCGAGAAGCCGAGGCCACCCTCGCTGGTGGGCCGGGTGACCTTCGGCCACGAGGTGCTCTCCTCGGCGATCACCATCGCCGTCGGCTGCTCGTCGCGCACCGCGTCGTTGAGCTGGCGGAGGAAGCCGATCGCCGCCAGGTTCTCGCGACCTCCGTGCTCGTTCGGCACCCACTCGCCCGCGCGGCGCGAGTAGTCGAGGTAGAGCATGCTGGCGACCGCGTCGACGCGCAGGCCGTCGACGTGGAACTCGTCGAGCCAGTAGAGCGCGTTGGCGATCAGGAAGTTCCGCACCTCGTTGCGGCCGTAGTTGAAGACGTACGTGCCCCAGTCCGGGTGCTCGCCCTGGTGGGGGTCGGCATGCTCGTACAACGACGTGCCGTCGAAGCGGCCGAGGCTCCACTCGTCTTTCGGGAAGTGCGCCGGCACCCAGTCGAGGATGACGCCGATGCCGGCCTGGTGCATCCGGTCGACGAGGTACCGGAAGTCATCGGGGGTGCCGTAGCGGGCGGTCGGTGCGTAGTAGCCGGTGACCTGGTACCCCCACGACCCACCGAAAGGGTGTTCAGCGACGGGCAGCAGCTCGACATGGGTGAAGCCCATCGCTCGCACGTGTTCGGCGAGCTGGTCGGCCTGCGTGCGATAGTCGTCGGCCTCGCGTCGCCACGAGCCGAGGTGGACTTCGTAGATGCGCATCGGCCGGTGCCGGCCGTCGGCCCTCCGGTGCAGCCAGTCGGCATCGCGCCATTCGTGAGCACTGGGGCCGGCGACCACGCTCGCGTCGGACGGTGGGCGCTCGGCGCGCATCGCCATCGGGTCCGCCTTCAGCACCACGCGCCCGTCGGCGCCGTGGATGCGGAGCTTGTAGCGGTGGCAGGGCTCGGCGGCGACGACAGCCGCCCACAATCCCGAGCTCGCCTGGCGCTCGAGGGCCGCGGGCGCCCAGCCGTTCCAGTCGCCGACGACCTCGACGGCGACTGCATTCGGCGCCCACACCGCCATGCGGGTTCGGCCGTCCGGCAGGGTGACCGCACCGAGGACCTGCCACAGGCGGCGGTGCGTGCCCTCGCCGAACAGGTGCAGGTCGAGGTCGGAGAGCAGCACGCAGCCAGCGTAGGTGAATCCCACGACAGAGGGGCACTACGGTCTTGGCGATGCGCGTCCTGATGCTGTCGTGGGAGTACCCGCCGTTCGTGATCGGAGGGATCGCTGCGCATGTCGACGGCCTCGCCCGGGCCATGGCCCGCAGCGGTCACGACGTCGTGGTGCTCAGCCTGCAGCGGCACGAGCCCGGCACCGACCCGGTGCCCGACGACGAGGTCGTCGACGGTGTGCGGGTGCTGCGTGCCGTCACCGACCTGCCGTGGCTGCCCGAGGGTGACCTGGTCGCACGCATGGCGTCGGCGAACCACCAGATCGTTGGCCTCATCGCCCAGCTGGGCGACTGGCGGCCGGAGATCGTGCACGCCCACGACTGGCTCGTCGCATGGGCGGGGGACACCCTGAAGACGCTGCTCGGCGTTCCGCTGGTGGCCACCATCCACGCCACCGAGCGCGGCCGCCACGGTGGCCACGTGCCCCCGGGCATGCCCGCCGCCGTCAATGCGGTCGAGTGGTGGCTCACCTATCAGGCCCGCGAGGTCATCGCCTGCTCGAAGTTCATGGTTCGCGAGATCGTGAACGGCTTCGAGTTGCCTGTCGAGAAGGTGCACCTCGTGCCGAACGGCGTCGACCCCGAGCTGTGGACCCTCACGACGGGCAAGCCGGTCCGCCGCGAGCAACTGGTGGTCGCCTGGGGTCGGGTGCAGTACGAGAAGGGGTTCCAGGTGCTGGTGCGCGCCATCGGCGAGTTGCGCCACCGCCTCCCGGGCGTGCGCTGCATCATCGCCGGCCGGGGCAGCTACCTGAGCGAGCTCCAGACCCAGATCGACGTCGAGGGCGTCACCGACATCGTCGACCTCGCCGGCTTCGTGCCGGACGAGGACCTGCGCGCCATCCTGCAGCGCGCCGGCTGCGTCATCATCCCCTCGCTGTACGAGCCGTTCGGCATCGTCGCGCTCGAAGGCATGGCGGCGGGCGCTCCCACCATCGTCGCCCGAACGGGTGGTCTTGCCGAGATCGTCGAGGGCACGAAGGCGGGCATGCTGTTCGAGCCGGGCAACCACCACGACCTTGCCGATCGGATCCACACCGTGCTCACCGACGCGACGGCGGCAGAGACGATGCGGACCGAGGCAGCCAAGCTGATCGAGGCCAACTACACGTGGGACGCGATCGCGGCCTCGACCATCGCCGTGTACGAGATCGCCACCCGGCCGGCCGGGGACCAAGAGTTCACGGAGGCGTGACCAACGCCGGGCGGGGCGCCACTACCCTCGCCTGCCATGCGAGCCGTCCGCCAGTTCACCGTCGTACCTGCCGTTCCGCCTGCCCTCGACGCGCTCCGCGAGCTCGCCACGAACCTGCGCTGGACGTGGGACCGCGACACCAAGGACCTCTTCTCGCGGCTCGACCCCGAGGCGTGGGAGGCAGCGGGCCACGACCCGCTCCACCTGTTGGCCATCATCGAGCCCGAACGGTGGGTGCGACTCGCCTCCGACCCGGCCATCGTCGAGTCGACCCGTGCGGCGAAGGCCCGGCTCGACGCAGCGATCCACGAGCCTCGCTGGTTCCAGGGGCTCGATGGGTCGCCGCTGCACCTCGTGGCCTACTTCTCGCCCGAGTTCGGGATCAGCGAGACACTGCCGCAGTACAGCGGCGGCCTCGGCGTGCTGGCCGGCGATCACCTCAAGGCGGCGAGCGACCTCGGCGTGCCGTTGGTGGCCATCGGCCTGCTCTACGCCGAGGGCTACTTCCGGCAGAGCCTGAACGCCGACGGCTACCAGGAGGAGCGCTTCCCGCGACTCGACCCCAGTGGCCTGGCACTCACCGATACGGGTGTGCAGGTGATCGTCGAGATCGCCGGCGAGCCGGTGCGGGTGCATGCGTGGTTGGTGCAGGTCGGACGGGTGAACCTCTACCTGCTCGACACCGCCGTCGAGGGCAACAGCGCCGAGAGCGCGAACATCACGAACCGGCTCTACGGCGGCGACGCCGAGCACCGCCTGCGCCAGGAGGTCGTCCTCGGCATCGGCGGCGTCCGGGTGCTGCGGGCGCTGGGTCTCGAACCCGAGGTGTTCCACACCAACGAGGGCCACGCCGGGTTCCTGTCGCTCGAACGCATCCGAGAGCTCGTCGGCCAGGGCCTCACGTTCGCCGAGGCGGTCGAGAGCGTCCGCGCTGGCGGCGTGTTCACCACGCACACGCCCGTGCCGGCAGGCATCGACCGGTTCGAGCGCGACGTCATGCACCGCTACTTCGGCTCGTTCGCCGAGGCGTGCGGCACCGACTTCGAGACACTGATGCAGCTGGGCCACCGTGCCGACGAGCCCGACGACACCCGCTTCAACATGGCGGTCATGGGCCTGAAGCTGGGCGGCCGGTCGAACGGCGTCGCGCAGTTGCACGGAGCGGTCAGCCGTGAGATGTTCGGCGGCCTGTGGCCCGACATCCCGGTCGATGAGGTGCCGATCGGCGCAATCACCAACGGCGTGCACGCACACACCTGGGTCAGCGGCCCGATCGACGCGCTGTTGCGTCGCTCGGTCGGCGGGGTGTGGGACGGCGCCGACGAGGCATCGTGGAAGGGTGTCGAGTCACTGCCCGCCGACGAGATCTGGGCCGCCCGCCGTGCCGGCCGCGCCGAACTGGTCGAGTTCGTCCGCTCGCGCCTCGGCGACGCGCTGCTCGACCCCGACGCCCTGACGATCGGCTTCGCCCGACGCTTCGCCACCTACAAGCGCGCCACCCTGCTGCTGTCGCAGCCCGACCGGCTGCGCGAGATGCTGCTCAGCGCCGACCGGCCCGTGCAGTTCGTGTTCGCCGGCAAGGCCCACCCGGCCGATCAGCCGGGCAAGGACATGATCCGCGACATCGAGCTGTTCGCTCGCCACCTCGACGTGGGCCACCGGTTCCTGTTCGTGCCCGACTACGACATGGCCGTCGCCAGGCTGATGTACCACGGCTGCGACGTGTGGCTGAACAACCCTCGCCGACCGCTCGAGGCCTGCGGCACCAGCGGCATGAAGGCCGCGCTGAACGGTGCGTTGAACTGCAGCATCCTCGACGGCTGGTGGGACGAGTGCTTCGACGGCGACAACGGCTGGGCGATCACCTCCGCAGACGACGATCCCGACACCACGCGGCGCGACCTGCGCGAGGCGACGAGTCTGTTCGGCCTGCTCGAGCGCGAGATCGTGCCGCTCTTCTACCAGCGCGACGCCGCTGGTCTGCCTCACGGCTGGATCGACGCGATGAAGCACAACTGGACGTCCCTCGGGCCGTTCGTCACCGCTGCCCGCATGGTGCGCGACTACGTCACCGAGCTCTACGAGCCGGCGGCACAGAGCGCCCACCGGGTCGCCGCCGACGATTGGGCCAGCGCCAGGTCCCTCGCCGACTGGAAGGCCCGCATCAGGTCGCGGTGGTCGAACGTCCGGGTCACGAGCGTCGATGCCGACACCAGCCCGGCACACGAGGGCGACGAGCGCAGCGCACGGGCGCACGTGCACCTCGACGGCATCACGGTGAGCGACGTGGACGTCCAGCTCATGCACGGCTCGATCGATTCCACCGGCGAGTTCGTCGGCCGCCCCGAGACCATCTCGATGGAGCACGGCGGCGACGGCGACTTCCGCTGTACCTACCGCGTCAGCGCATCGGGCGCCTACGGCCTCACCGTCCGGGTGCTGCCGAGGCACGACGCGCTCATCGCGCCCGTCGAGCTCGGCCTCGCCGCCTGGGCGGGCTGAGCCTTCACCGCATCAGCACCGTCCGTTCACCTTCGCGCCAACCGACCGACAGGTCGGCGGCGCAGCATGGCACCCATGCCTCTGCTGCGTCGTTGGATCAACCGTCTGGTCGATGCCTGCACCCTGCGGGTCGTGGCCGATGACGGCACCCCCCTCGTCATCGTCTGCGACCCGTACGGAGCCGGAGTGGTGACGCTGGTGGCCGACGAACCCTGCTACTGGGACCTGCCCGAGATCACCGACGCCGAGTGGTATCGGGTCGACCGAGCCGACCAGTAGGTCGGCCGCAGGCCCTACCGGCCGGTGAAGGTCGCCTTGCCGGGGCCGTGCTCGAGGAAGCTGGCGACGCCGATCTGGCTGTCCTCGCTGTGGAACACCTCGGTGAACAGTCGCCGCTCGAGCACGAGGCCGTCGTGCAGCGCGAGGCTGAGCCCCTGATCGACCGCCTTCTTCACGAGGCCCTGCGCCATGCTGGCGCCCTTCGCCACCTCGGTGGCCAGGGCGAGCGCCCGCTCGGTCAGCGCCTCGGCGGCGACGATCTCGTCGGCAAGCCCGATCCGCAGCGCCTCGTCGGCCTTCACCTGACGGCCGGTGATCATCAGTTCCTTCGCCCGGCCGGGCCCGACGAGCCGTGGCAGGCGCTGCGTGCCGCCACCACCGGGGATGATGCCGAGCAGGACCTCGGGCTGACCGAAGACCGCTCGTTCGCTCACGATGCGGTAGTCGCACGCCATCGCGAGCTCGCACCCACCACCGAGTGCGTAGCCGCTGACGGCGGCGATCGTGAACCGGGGCAGGGCCGCCAGTGAGTCGAGGGCGGCATGGAAGCCGCGGCCGATGCGTTCTGCCTCAGCCGGTCCTCCGAACTGCGAGATGTCGGCACCGGCGGCGAAGATCCGCTCGCCACCGGTGACCACGACGGCGCCCGGGAGGTCGGCAGCGAGGTCGCTCACCACGTCGGCCAGCGCGGCCAGGACCTCCTGCGAGAGGGCGTTCACCTTGGGGTTGTTGAGGGTGACGACCGCAACTCCGTCGTCGCGTCGTTCGAGCAGCACCAGATCGGACATGCGCCTCAACCTAACCGAGTCGCTCGTGGCGCCACGGGTGCGCCGCGGCACTCGGGTGTGCGGTTTCGACTCGGTCGGCTGGCCCTGACTCGGTCGGGTCTGTCAGGCGTCGACGCCCTTGAGCATCTCGTCGGCGGCACCCCACGGATCGAGGGCACGCTCGAGCACCTGGTCCTGCAACGACTCCCAGCGGTCACCGGTGGTGATCTCGCGGGCCTTCTGCTCGAGGCGGCGAGCGACGATCTCGCGCAGCTCCTCCCGCAGGCGGAAGGCACGGCGCCGGGCGAGCTCGCCGGACGCCTCGATGCGCGAGCGATGCTCGAGCACGGTGTCCCACAGCTCGGTGACGCCCTTGCCCTCGGTGGCGACGACCGACAGGATCGGCGGACGCCAGGCCTCGTGGGCGAGGTCGGACAGGTCGAGCATCTGCTCGAGGTCGCGTCGGGTCTCGTCGGCGCCCTTGCGGTCGGCCTTGTTGATCACGAAGATGTCGGCGATCTCCATGAGACCGGCCTTGTTGGCCTGCACGCTGTCACCCCAGCCCGGGTTGACGACGACGACGGTGGTGTCGGCCTTGCCGGCGATCTCGACCTCGACCTGGCCCACACCGACTGTCTCGACGAGGATCCAGCGGCGGCCGACGGCGTCGAGCAGGCGCACCGCTTCGGGTGTGGCGAGCGACAGGCCGCCGAGGTGGCCGCGGGTGGCCATCGAGCGGATGAACACGCCCGGGTCGGTGGCGTGGTCCTGCATGCGGACCCGGTCGCCGAGGATGGCGCCACCGGTGAACGGCGACGACGGGTCGATCGCGAGCACCGCGACCTCGATGTCCTGGCTGCGGAGGTTGCCGATGAGCGCCGAGGTGAGCGTGCTCTTGCCTGCACCGGGGGCGCCGGTGAGACCGACGGTGTAGGCGTTGCCGCCGAGCGGGTAGCTGAGGCGGCCGACTTCTCGTGCCTCATCGGTGCCACGCTCGACGAGCGAGAGCAGACGGGCCACTGCGGCGCGGTCACCCGCACGGGCGGCTTCGAACAGCTCGGACGGCGGGGCATGCCGCCGGCTCATGCCACGTTCACGACTTCGGTGACGCCGTCGACGCGATCCTTCATGATGCGCTCGATGCCGGCCTTGAGCGTCTGCGTGCTGGCCGGGCAGGTGCCGCAGGCACCCACGAGTGTGACCGAGATGACCCCGGTCTCCTCGTTCACATCGCGCAGCACGATGTCACCGCCGTCGGCCTGGAGGGCCGGCCTGATGACTTCGATGGTCTCTTCCACTTGGGCGCGCATGAGGTGACTTGCTTTCGAAAGGGGCGTTCCTCATTCAAGCAGGAGCCGCCGTACGATGACGACTCATGAGAACACGTGTCGTGCGGGTCGGCATTCCCGCGACCCTTCTGCTGCTGCTGTCCATCACGGCGTGCGGGACCGACGATGAGGTGTTGGTGTCGACCACGGTGGCCACGGCAGCGACCACCGAGACGACCGCACCGACGACTTCGCCGCCCACAGCGCCCGCGACCGCGCCGACCACCGCCAGTTCCAGCCCGGCCACCACCGACGCGCCGGCGGCCACCACGGCTCCCGACGATGGCACCGTCCGCATCGACGTCACCGTGGGCACCGACTCGGGCGCCGACCGCATCGAACAGGTGCCGCTCGGCAGCACCGTGGTCCTCACGATCACCGACCCGGTCGCAACGCAGGAGTACCACGTCCACGGCTTCGACCTGGGTGACGACCAGGAGTTCGAGCCCGGCCAGGTGGCGACGTTCACCTTCACCGCCGACACGGCCGGCGAGTTCGAGGTCGAGAGCCACATCACCGATGCGCTCCTCGTCGTGCTGCAGGTGCGTTGACATGCTCGCTCACCAGGGTGGTTGGGACGAGATCCTGCTGATCGTCGGCCCGGTGCTCGTCGTGGTCGGCCTCCTGCGGATGGCCAAGAAGCGGGTCGACCGGGTGCAGCAGGCACCCCTCGATCCCGTCGAGCCGACTGACGACTGACGGCTGACGACTGACGGCTGACGACCGACGACTGAACCGGCTCAGCGGCGTTCGATATCGGCACCGACGGCAGCGAGGCGACCGACGAGGTCGTCGTACCCGCGGTCGATGTGGTGCACACCGGTGATCGTGGTGGTGCCCTGGGCAGCCAGGCCGGCGACCAGCAGCGCCGCACCGGCGCGGATGTCGGGAGCCTTCACCTCGGCGCCGCTCAGGTGCGGGCGGCCACGAACGACGGCGTGGTGGCCGTCGGTGCGGATGTCGGCGCCCAGGCGCTGCAACTCCTCGACGTAGCGGAAGCGGCCCGGATACAGGTTCTCCGTCACGATGCCGACACCATCGGCCACCGACAGCATCGTGACGATGAGCGGCTTGTAGTCGGTGGCGATGCCCGGGTACGGCAGCGTCTGCACGTCGATCGACCGCAGGCGGCCCTCGGACCGCACGGTGACGCCGTCGTGCTGCGGCACGATGTGGAGGCCCATCTCGGCGAACTTCCGCAGCAGCATCTCCATGTGCTCGGCGCGGACCCCGCGCAGGTGCAGTTCACCCCCGGTGATCGCCACCGCAGCCATGTAGGTGGCGGCCTGGATGCGGTCGGTGACCGTTCGGTGCTGCGTGGCCCGCAGCTCGCCCGGCTCGACACCGTGGACCACCAGGGTCTGTGTGCCGATGCCCTCGATGTCGGCACCCATCGACACGAGCATCGTGCACAGGTCGGCGATCTCGGGCTCGCGCGCCGCGTTGTCGATGACGGTGGTGCCCTTGGCGTGCACGGCGGCGGTGACGATGTTCTCGGTGGCGCCCACGCTGGGGAACTCGAAGGTGATGTCGGCGCCCAGCAGCCGGTCGGCCCGCGCCTCGACGTAGCCGTGCTCGATCGTGATGGTGGCGCCCATCGCCTCGAGCCCACCGAGGTGCATGTCGATCGGGCGTGAGCCGAAGTCGTCACCGCCGGGCAGCGACAGCTTCACGTAGCCGAACCGGCCGATCAGCGGGCCGAGCACGTTGATCGACGCACGAATCCGCTCGACCCACTCGTAGGGGGCGACGGGCGTGATGTCGCCCGAGTTCACCATCGTCAGCGCGCCCGGCGCCGCGCTGGTGGTGGTGATGCCGATGGCCGCGAGCAGGTCGCTCATGATCTGCACGTCGGCGATGTCCGGCACATTCGTGAGGGTGTGCTCGCCGTCCGCCATCAGGGTGGCGGCCATCAGCTTCAGCACCGAGTTCTTGGCACCGGGGACGACGACCTCACCGTGCAGCGGCCCCGACCGGTGGACGAGGATCTGGTCGGGCGCGTCGGGCGCGTCGGTCGGCGAC
>JBEGOE010000128.1:0-4468 GCA_041182165.1 Actinomycetota bacterium | reverse complement strand
GATCCGCGGCTGCGCACCCATGCGTTCCAGATCGCCGAAGCGCGCCGGCACGTGCTGCGCCCGCCTCGCCAGGACGACGACATCATGTCCGTCGACGGCGAGGCGGCGCTCGACACCCTGGCCGAGGCCGGCGAGCCCGAGCAGCTGTCGCTGTTTTCGGTGCTCAGCGCCGTCGCCACCGGCATGACGGTCCATTCGGTGACGGCCGAGGGCATCGCGTTCGACGACGAGCCCGAGATGGGCATCCGTGACGACGACGAGCCCCTCGACCCGGTCGACCTCGACCTCGTGCTGCCCGACGTGCCCACCGATGCCGGCTTCCCGCGCGACTCGACACGCAGCGTCGCCGAGGTGAAGGAGGACCTCCGCAGCCGCAACGCCGTCGTGGCCCAGCGCCTCGTCGACCTCACCGGACTGTCGCACGGCCGGGTCAACGCCGAGATGAACCGCCTCGCCGGCGTGGCGAAGGTGAGCGCTGCCACGAGCGACCAGCTCGAGCGTCGCCTCCGCTACGCGGAGAGCTGGCTCCGCCGGGCACGCGGCGACACCCGGCGGTAGCCTGCGCCCATGCCCGTCAGCGGAGAGCACCACCCCGCGTTCGAGGAGTACTGCGAGTGCATCTTCGAGCTGCAGGAGGACGACGTCGACGTCGTCCAGGCCCGCATCGCAGAACGTCTCCAGGTCAGCCGGCCGGCCGTCAGCGAGATGATCCGCCGCCTCGAGGCCGAGCAGCTCATCGTCACCGACCGCCGCGCGATCCACCTCACCGCCGCCGGCCTGCAGCTCGCCCAGAGCGTGGTGAGGCGGCACCGCCTGGCCGAGCGGTTCCTCACCGACGTGCTGGGCCTGTCGTGGGCCGACGCGCACCACGAGGCCGGCAAGTGGGAGCACGTCATGAGCGACGCGGTCGAACATGCCATGAACCGCGTGCTCGGCAGCCCCACCACCTGCCCGCACGGCAACCCGATCCCCGGGTCCACCTACTCGGCACCCGACTCGATGCCGCTCAGCAGCCTCGCCGTCGGTCAGCAGTTCACGGTCAGCCGCATCCCCGAAGAGCTCGAGTTCACGCCCGGCCTGCTCGACTTCCTCGAGGAATCCAGCCTGCAGCCGGGCCGGGCGGGCATCCTGACGGCCGCATCGCCCGACGGCACGGTGACGATCGAGATCGCCGGTCACCACGTCGGCGTCGGTGCCTTCGCCAGCGCTCGCATCCTCGTGATGGCCAACCCCTGATGCGCCGGCTCCTGATGCGCCAGCTCCCACTCGTCCTGCTGTCGGCCGCCCTCGGCATCGCGTCCCTCGCCGGCTGCGCCACCACCTACGACGCGGCGCTCGTCCCCGACACGACGCCCGCCACCACCACCACGCTGCCCACGGGCACCACCGACGAGCTCCTCGAGCAGCTGCGCAGCCAGTCCCTGTCGCTGTCGGCCATCGTGATCGACGGCGGCGACTCGAGCGAGGCGTACGACGCCCTGTCCGACCTCTGGGCCGCAGCGCGCCCCGACGTCGTCGCCGAGCGCCCCGACCTGATCGATGGGTTCGACCGAGCGCTCGCGATGTGCCAGCAGGCGGTCCAGTACACGCGGGGGGCCGACGCCGACAAGGCGGCCCGCAACATCGACGTGCTCGTGAGCGCCTGGTCGGCCTGATCGCCTGATCGCCTGATCGGCCTCAGGCCATGGCTGCGGGCAGCGGCTGCGCATGCACCACGGTGAGCTGACGCGTGCTGCGCGTGAGCGCGACGTAGAGGGCGCGGAGGCCCTGCAGCTCGCCGGCCACGATGGCGGCCGGCTCGACCACCACCACGCCGTCGAGCTCGAGGCCCTTGACCACGCTGACCGGCACGACGGTGATGCCGGTGATGATGCCGCTGCGCGTGGCGCGTGCATGATCGATCCCGGCCGCCGTGAGTGCCCCGGACACGTCGTCGACCATCGCATCGGGGGCCACGACAGCAATGGTGCCGCCGGGGATCGACGCCGCCATCGTGGCCGTCGCGACCGCCGTGCTGACGAACAGCTCGGCCGGATCGGCGACCGCGATGACTTCGGGATGCTCGTCACCGACGCGCACGCTGATGGGCGCCCGCAGTGACGGCGTGGCGGCCCGCATGACGCGGTTGGCGAGCTCCATGATGCGGTCGGGGATGCGGTAGCCGACGCTGAGGCCGATGACGCGCGATGGGCGGTTGTCGGGCAGGTGTGCCAGCACGTCGTCCCAGCCGTCGGGGGCGAGTGCGCCAGTGGCCTGGGCGATGTCGCCGACGACGGTCATGCTGCCGTTGAGCGAGCGGCGTGACGCCATGCGGAGCTGCATCGGGGTCATGTCCTGGACCTCGTCGATGACGATGTGGCCGTAGGTGCGGATGTCCTCCTCCTCGGCCGGCGCGCCCTTGCGCGGCGGCCGGGGCCCGAGGTAGCTGCGGGCCTCGTCGAGGAGCGCGGCGTCGTTGTCGGTCCAGCGGACCTCGGTCACCTCGGCGCGCCGGGGGCGGTACAGCGCGAGGTACTCGTCCTCGGACAGGAACCGCTCGCCGGCCAGCTTCAGCAGCGCCTTCGAGCCGAACAGGTCGTGGAGCAGCTGCGCCGGCGTGAGGGTCGGCCACATCCGCTCGAGCGCCTCGCGGCTCTCGGGCAGCGAGCGGACGTGGTCGCGCACGTCGTTCGGGTCGACCTCGCCGTCGCGCCACGTGGCCGCCATGGCGGCCCACACCTCACCCTCGACCCACTTGCGTGCGGCGTTGTGCCGGCGGTAGCGGCGTTGCGCCGCGCGCACGATGCGGACGCTCTCGTCGGCCCGGAGCCGGATGAAGCCCGTGCGGTAGGGCACGACGACGTCGGCACGCAGCGGCCGCTCGCGGTCGGTGACCGCCTTGTCGATGACGTCGGCCATGCGCAGGTCACCCTTCACCGTGGCGGCGAGGTGGCTGTCGGCCCGATCGACACCGAAGCGTGCCCAATCGACATCGGGCACGAGGTCGTTGAGGACGACCTGCTCGACGCCTGCCTCGCCGAGCGAGGGCAGCACGCGCTCGATGTACCGGAGGAAGACACGGTTCGGGCCGATGACCAGGACGCCCTGGTCCTCGAGCGGGAAGCGGAAGGTGTAGAGGAGGTACGCCGCGCGGTGCAGCGCGACGACCGTCTTGCCGGTGCCGGGACCGCCCTGCACCACCAGCACCCCGGCCTGTGGGCTGCGGATGATCTCGTCCTGCTCGCCCTGGATGGTGGCGACGATGTCGCCGAGCTGGCCGGTGCGGCCGCGTTCGAGGGCGGCGAGCAGCGTGGAGTAACCGCGGAGGCTCGACGGTGCGACGGTGCTCGACCCGGCGATGCCGTCGTCGGCACCGAGGCCGAGGTGGCCCTCGCCGAACAGCTCGTCCTCGAGGCCGAGGAGCGTGCGGCCCTGCACGGCGAAGTGGCGCCGGCGCAACAGCCCCATCGAGTCGCGCCCCGTGGCACGGTAGAACGGCTCGGCCACGGGTGCCCGCCAGTCGACCACGACCGGCTCGCTGTCGGCGTCGGCAACGGCCAGACGGCCGATGTGGAAGCTCTCGGTGCCGTCGGGGCCCTCGGCCATGCGGTCGATGCGTCCGAACACGAGGGCGGCGTCGCCGAGGTCGAGCTTCGTGAGCCTGTTGACCAGCGCCTCGTCGAACACGTCGCGCTCGTACCGGGCCTGGAAGGTGCCACCGAGTGTGGCTTCGCTCAGGTCACGCAGCTTCCACGCGTCGGTGCGGCTCTGTTCCAGGCAGGCGTACGCATGATCGATGTACGCCTGCTCGTCAGCGAGGTCGGGGTGCTGCTCCGTCATGGGTCGGACAACTCTACCGGGGACGTCCCGGGGTCGCCCCGATCAGCCGACGTACAAACCGCTCGGCGTCGATGCGGCATCGAAGGCGATCACGACGTCCCACCCCTCGCGCGACAACACCGTCACCCGCAGTTCGAGCCGTTCACCGGCACCGAGCTCCACGGATGCAGGACCGAACGGGATCTTGTACGGCTGGAACGACTGCTCGTCGAGCTCGGGCCAGCTGCCCTGTTCCGCAGTGAGCGCCAGGAACCGAGCGCTCGCCACCGTCTTGCAGTTGTCCCTGTCGGCGCCGCACCGAAGCACCTCCACCTGCACTGTCGCTTCCAACGGCTCGCTGTCTCGGTCGTCCGAGATGACGCGGAGGTGCAGCACCGCGGTCATGTCACCCTTCACCGTGGTCGCCCGATCGACGTGCAACGCGAACCGGGCGACGTGATCGCCGTCCTGGTGACCGTTCTTGCCACCGTCCGGGGGACCGTCCTTGCCGCCGTTCTGGTGACCGCGCACCGTGAGCCCGGGGAGATCGTCGCGGTCGGCGTCGAAGTTGGGCACCGTCTTGTTGCGCGGTTCACGCTGGACAAGCACCCAGGCGGTGTTCGACTTGTGGTCGCCGTCATGGTCGGCGCCGAGCAGATAGGTGCCGTGC
>JBEGOE010000127.1:0-3424 GCA_041182165.1 Actinomycetota bacterium | reverse complement strand
GGGGTGGGGAACGCGTCGGGTCCGAGCCCGCTGTTGGTGGCGTTGTGTGCCGTCCGTTCGAGACCCACCAGGGCGATCGGTGCGGCTCGCTCGGCGAGCAGCGCTTCGCTGACGGCGATCGCACCGGACACCCCGGTGTCGCCGTCGCACTCGCCGACCACGACCACGGTCGGCACATCGGCGACCGGACGCGCGGCTGGGTCGTCGAGGCCCGGCTGCAGCTTGACGATGCCCGAGACCTTCGGCTCGAAGACGGTGGAGCCCGTGGCCAGCACGGCCGCCTCGCCGGCTCCGACCGAGTGGCCGACCACGACCAGGCGATCGAGGTCGACCCCCTCGGCCGGCATGCCGAGCTTCCCGGCCATGAGCGCGTCGACGGTCCGTTCGACGATCTCGGCGGTCCGGGTCGTCGGCGCCGGCTCACCCGCACCGAACGTGTGCTGGGCGTTGAGCCCGGGCGCGACGGCGATCATGCCGCGAGCCGCCAGTGCCTCGACGAGAGAGGCGAAGCCCTCGTGGTTCGGGATCTCCGAGCCCTCCTGGCACGGCCAGGTGCCGTAGTCGCTGTCGACCGAGCACACCGGGTGCCGGCCGTGGAGCACGATGACGACCGGGTGCGGCCCCGACCCCTCGGGCACGGCGATCAGACCCCACAGCCGGCTCGGCGCGCCGTCGGCCAGCGTCACCGTGCCGAGGTTCCACGAGGTCGCCGTTCCGGAGACGCCGGTGCCGATGCCGGCGTCTTGCGAACTGCCACCGCACGCCCCGACGAGCACGATCACCGCGGTCAACAGGGGCACGGCGGTCAACAGGGGCACGAGCCATCCTCGACGCCCCGACGAAGCTGCCATCTCCACCTCTTTCCCCGTGTGCCCGTCCACCGCCCGGTCGGTGCCGTGGTGGCGAGACACTAGGCGGCGCATCCCAGTTCCCGTGGTGAGGTGTACGGTGCGCCGCGTGACACCGCAGACGTTGGGGGACGTTTCCGTCGAGTGGCTCGCCCGGGCAATGGGGATGCCGATCGACTCGATCGAACTCGAACCCATCGCAGCCGGCGAGGGCTTCATGGGTCAGCTCGCACGCGTCTCGCTCCATTCCGCCGATCCGTCGGTGCCTGCGACGGTGATCGTGAAGCTGGCGAGCAGCGATCCTGGCGCGCAGTTCATCGGCCAGTTGCTGCGTGTGTGGGAACGCGAGCACCTCTTCTACGCGCACGCCGCACCACACATGCAGATCCGCGTGCCGCATGCGTACGTGAACCTCGCCGATCCGCCGTGCCTGGTGCTCGAGGACCTCGCCCCGGCGGTGCCGGGTGACCACGTGGCCGGCGCCACGCTGCACCAGGCCGAGCGGGCGATCGACCAGATCGCGCGTCATCACGCCGGCTGGTGGCAGCACCCACTGCTCGACACGTTCGACTGGATGCCCGACCTCGACGATCCGTCGATCGAGAGCTTCCCCACGATGTTCGCGATGGGATGGCCGAGCTTCCTGGACCGCTACGGCGACATCGTCGCCACCCGCAGCCTGCGATGGTGTGAGGCGTTCATCGAGCAGGTGCCCGAGTGGATCGCCGGCCACCGCCACGAACCGGCCACCCTCGTCCACGGCGACTTCCGCCTCGACAACCTGTTCTTCGACGACGGCCCCACCGGCACCGGTGAGGTGTCGGTCATCGACTGGCAGATGGCGATGCGTGCGCCCGGCGGCACCGACCTCGTGTACTTCTGCGCCAACAACCTCACCGTCGACATGCGGCGGCGCCACGAGCGCGACCTGATCGACCGGTACCTCGCCGGCCTCATGGCCGCCGGTGTGCCCGCCTCGGCCATCGACATGGACACGATCTGGCAGGGCTACCTCGAGGGCCTGCTGTTCTACGCAGCGAGCTTCGGCGGGAGCCTGCTGACCCTCGACCCGGCCAACGAGCGCGGCGCGGCGCTGTTCGACGAGATCGTGCGCCGCACCTTCACCGCTGTCGACGACCTCGCCGCCGGCGAGGCGTTCGGGTTCTGAGCCTCGGCCGCTCGGGGCCCGGCGGGCCGATACCCTCACGCTGACATCGTCGATCGAAGCTCCGCTTCCTGCATCGAGGCCTCTGCTCGCCGGACGGCTTCCACCGGGTCTTCCCGTGCGCTCAGGAGGCGACCATGGCGAGATGTGAGTTCTGCTTGTTCGAGATGACGACAGCGGCGTCGTGCACCGTCGGTGTGTTGCACCGTGACGGCATGCCGATTCCCTTGGCGAGGTACGGCGCCAACCGGCGACCGCGCCAACGCATGGCCGAACGCTGCGACGACTGCGGTGTGCTGATGGGCGGCCTACACCACCCGGGGTGCGACATGCAGCGCTGCCCCCTGTGCGGAGGCCAGTTCATCTCGTGCGACTGCTGGTTCGACGAGGACGGCGACCTGGACGAGCGGTGGTCCGCGCCGGAGCCGCACGGCCCCCTCGGTGTCGGCCGCGACGGTGCACTGGTCGAGCGGACCCAGATCGGTGGCGTCGAGGTCATCATCCACCACGATGACGTGCCGGAGTCGGACATCACCACCGTCCAGGGCATCCGCTGCACCACGCCCGTGCGCACGCTGATCGACCTCGCGCCGTCCACCGAGCCCGACCACCTGCGCGAGATGGCGGCGGACATGCTCGACCGTGGCCTGATGACGAAAGCCGAAGCGTGGGAGCGGCTCGACCAGCCCGACATGCAGGTGCGGGTCGGTGCCGAGATGCTGCGTCAGGTGCTCCGGTCGATGCAGTGACAGCCGGCTCTGGCACCATCGCGGCGTGGACCCCGACGCCGATCCGGTCATCGCCGCCATCGAGGAGATGCTCCGCACGGTGCCCGCCGACCCGATGGAGCAGCGCGGTCACCTGTACGACCTCGGGCTCGGCTGGGTCGATCATCCCGTCGGTCGCGGCGGCCTCGGCGCACCACGCGGCCGGCAGCTCGACGTCGTGCGGCGCGTGCAGGACCAGGGCGTCGCCGTCGGCACGCTCGCAGCGGGCGGTGGCGTGTCCCTGGCCGGACCCACCATGGCGGTCCACGGCAGCAGCGAGCTGTGCGCGCGTCTGCTGCGCCGCGCCTTCACCGGCCAGGACTCGTGGTGCCAGCTGTTCAGTGAGCCCGGAGCGGGTTCGGACATGGCAGGGCTCGGCTGTCGTGCCGAGCGTGACGGCGACGAGTGGGTCGTGAACGGCCAGAAGGTGTGGACCACGAACGCACACCTCTGCAACCGGGCCATGCTGATCGCCCGAAACGACCCAGCCCAACCCACGCACCGCGGCATCACCTACTTCGCGCTCGACCTCACCTCGCCCGGTGTCGACGTGCGTCCGCTTCGGCAGATGACCGGGCAGGCCGAGTTCAGCGAGGTGTACCTCACCGACGTGCGGGTTCCCGATGCCGACCGCATCGGCGACG
>JBEGOE010000126.1:0-4800 GCA_041182165.1 Actinomycetota bacterium | reverse complement strand
ATGCCGTGGCGGCCGGCGCCTCGGCGACGACCGGGGCGGCCGCCTGGTGGGCCGGCTGGTCGGCCGCGGCGACGCTCGTGCGCGTGCCGCCGGTGGGACCGTTGCGGAGCACGTCGATCGGCACCACCTCGCCGGTGGGGATCTCCGTCGACACACCGTCACGGCGAACGGTGACGACACCGAGGCCGACGACCGTGGCGGTGTCGGCATCGAGGTCGAGGATGACGCCCGTGTGCTCGTCGACCCCGAGCACGAACGCCCCGGCGGGCAGCAGCGTCTCGAGGATGCGGAGGCGGCGCTCACCCATGTAGCAGAAGCGGGTGTCGTGGTGGCCGCCCTCGGCGTTGTTGTAGTGCGGGATCACGGCCACGGGCAGGCCGATCGCCGACAGCACGTCGAGGCCGTCGAGCCAGTAGGGGTCGTCGCCCGACTTGTACACCTCGTAGACGGGCACGGTGGCGAGGCCGAGGGTGAGCGCCGCGGCGCTCGAGAACGTGACCGCACCGCCCGTGCGGAGCTTCTCGGCGAGCAGGTCGGGGATCGGCGTACCGGCCCACTGACGCAACGCGTAGGTGGGGCTGCCGGGCCCGGCGAACACGAACTGCGCCTGGCGGATGCGCGAGAACGCCGCCTCGCGCTCGATGGTCGATGCCGTCTCGACGCGCTGCAGGCCGGCCACCCCGACCGGCCGGTTGAGGCTGATGCGGAAGTAGTCGACCGTCTTCGACGACAGCTCGTCGGCGTTCTCCTGGAAGCCGAACGGGGTGTCGAGGAACACGGCGGGCACCTCGTCGCCGCCGGCTGCCGAGGCGAGCTGCTCGAACACCGTGCGGTGGGGCTTCACCATCGTCGGAGCGGTCTCGCCGCTACCCATGATCGTCAACAAGCGGGTCATGCGTTCGTGGCCTCCCGGGCCAGGTCGAGCAGCACCTGGGCCAACTCGACGGGGTGCTGTGCGTGGATGTCGTGGTGCGCCGGCGAGAACCAGCGGGCCCTGCCGTTCGGCAGTGCGGCCACTGCTGCGGCGACCGCCTCCTGCTTGTCGTGCGTCCAGGCGACGTCGCCGGTGTCTGCCGGGATCATCAGCGCCGGCACGGAGACGTGCGGGAATCGGGTCGAGGGCCGGTGCGAGTAGAGCGCCTCGAGGATCATCATGTGGCGGTCGAAGGTGAGCCACGGTGCGATCGTGCCGTCGGGACGCAACTCGAAGTTGGCGAGCGAGCCCTCGATGCCGCTCTCCGGCCAGTCCGGGTTGGCACGCCGCATCCAGGCCTCGATGGTGGCGAGCGGCGTGCCGACGAGGCGCGGCGGTGCGAGCACCTGGCTGCACTCGTCCCACGTCGAGAAGCGGCCACCGAGGTCGATGAAGCCGCCGTCGACCGCTGCCACCGCCGACAACACGTCGGGGTGGGTGGCGGCGAGCTCGATGACGACGTTGCCGCCCCACGACTGGCCCGCCACGACGGGTCGCTCCCAACCGAGCGCCGCGATGAGCGCCACGAGGTCGGACACGATCGTTGTGAAGTCGTAGCCCTCGTCGGGCTTGCTCGACCTGCCGTGACCCCGCTGGTCGACCGCGACCACGGGGTGGCCCGAAGCAGCGAGCACCTCGGCCACGCCGTCCCACATGCGGGCGTTCGACGCGAGCCCGTGCACCAGCAGGAACGGCACGGCGTCGCCGCCCATGTTGGTGCAGAGCACCCTCAGCGCGACCCCCGACGCCACCTCGATGTGATCTTCGTGCGTGCTCATGGGGTTGCTCCTCGGTCCGTCGACGCCGCTGCTGATGCTGCCGCTGCGGCGATCGCTTCGCACAAGCCGGTGATCGCCAGCACCTCGCTCGTGGGGCGTGGCCACGCCGCACGGCCCCGAACGGCGGCGGCGAACGCATCGATCATGGCTTCGTAGCAGTTGCCGCCGGCGGTCTCGTGCGTCTCGACCGAACCGTCTGCACGGGTGATCGTGAACGCCGTGTCGGCCGGGCCCGGCGTGAACGGCCGCTCGACCGCCAAGGCACCGCCCGTGCCTGCCACATGGAGGCTCTGCCGCTCGGGCAGTTCGAACGAGGTGACGATCGAAGCCGTCGCGCGCGCCGACCAGGCCAGCCGGATCGATGTGGTGGCATCGACGCCCGAGGGCGCCGTGACGGCGCTGGCGATCACCTCGGCGGGCAGGCCACCGAAGGCCCGCAGCATCGGCGAGAGGCAGTAGATGCCGACGTCGAGGAGCGCTCCCCCACCCTGGCTCGGCATCCACCGGTAGTTCGCGTCGTCGACGAGCGTGAACGTGAACGCCGCCTCTGCGTGGCGCACGTCGCCGAGGTCGCCGGCATCGCGCAGCCGGGCGATCTCGACCGACCTCGGAGGGAACGGTGTCATGTACGCCTCGGCGAGCAGCACCCCGGCCGCGTCGCACGCCGCCGCCATCTGCGCCACCTCGACCGACGTGGCGGCGAGCGGCTTCTCGCAGAGCACGTGCTTGCCGGCCGCCGCAGCGCGCTCGACCCACTCGAGGTGCATGCCGTTCGGCAGGGCGATGTAGACCGCCTCGACGGCCGGGTCGGCCAGCACGTCGGCGTAGGTGACCGGACCCGAGCGGGACCCGAGGCCCGCCAGCACCGCACCGGCGCAGGCCTCGACGGCCGGGATAACGGCCGCGGTCGCGATCCACGAACGGCCGCCGAGGACGGCGATGCGCAGCGGATCGGTGACGGTCGTGTCAGGCACGGGCGATCACGGTGCCGCCCTCGGCGGCCGAGCGATGTGCCGCCTCGAGCACCGACACCACCTCGCGCGATTCGTGCGGCGGCACCGGCACCGGCTCGCCCAGCAGCAGGTGGTCGGCGAGCGCACGGTGGAACGGCCAGCCGACGCGGGGCACCGGTGGCAGCACCATCTCGACGACGCCGTAGCCCTGCTCGTAACGGCCGACGCGGATGTCGACCGCTGCCTCGGCGTGGTGCCAGGCGTCGGCCACATGGCCACGGCCGGCCACCAGCTGGTCGTCGACGATCGGCCGGTACTCGGCGGCCGCCGTGCCCTTCGTGCCCTGCACGTAGAACTTCGGCTTGCGGATGGCCGCCACGTCGGTCTGGATGAAGCGGGCTTCGCGGCCGTCGTCCCAGCGCATGTGGACATCGATCTGGTCCGAGTTCGACACGTCGCGCCACACCCGCTTGTGCGAGGTGGCCTGCACGAGGTCGGGCGTGCTGCCGTAGAGGGCGAGGATCCAGTCGATGTGGTGCGACCCCCAGTCGTAGACGGCGCCACCGGACAGCGCCTCGTCGCTGTGCCACCACCGGCACGGATGATCGAACCCGCCGACGAACGTCTCCATGTTGAAGACCTCACCGAGCAGGTCGGTCTCGACGGCCCGGCGCAGCGCCAGGAAGTCACCGTCCCACCGACGGCTCTGGTGCACGGTGATGGTGCGGTCCATCTCGGCGGAGGTGGCGAGCAACAGGTCGGCATCGGCAGCGGTGAGGCACATCGGCTTCTCGACCACCACGTGCTTGCCGGCACGCAGGAGCTGCATGGCCAGCGGTGCGTGCAGGACCGGTGGCGTCGCGACGATGACGACGTCGACATCGGGGTCGCTGCACAGTGAGTCGGTGTCGGCGTGGCCACGTGCGTCGGGGAAGTCCGCCTCGGCGGCCTGTCGCCGTTCGGTGTTCGAGTCGCACACCGCCGTGAATCGGAGGCCGGGGGTCTCGGTGGCGGCCAGGCCGTGGGTGTAGCCCATCCCTCCGAAGGGCCCGTACCCGACGATGCCGACGCCGATGGTCCGGTCGGCCGCCGACAGGGCCGGTGCGCCGGTGAGCCGGGCGAGGAACCGGCCCGGCTCGGGACGTGCGGCCAGGCGCACGGGGTCGATGGCGCTGACGATGACACGGCCTTCACCCGAGGTGCACTCGACGATCGCCGGCAGGTCGGTGAAACGGACACTGACCGTGGCGACCACGGTGGCGATCGACGGATCGGCCACGTGCAGGCGTACGAGCGGCCCCACCACGCTGGTCTCGCGTTGCAGGCGCGAGGCCTCGGGCCGGCGGGCATCGGGACGGAGGAACCACTCGCCCTCGGCGAGCGTCTCCTCGCGGCGAAGCCCGAACACCGACAGCTCGCCGTCGCTCAACGCTCCGGCATCCAGCACACGCACCAGTTCCAACACCGTCACGACGCTAGCTGCGCCACCGACGCCCGTCCTCCCCGACGCCGCATTCCATGTCACATGCCGCTCGGGAGCCGCTGGAGACACCGGTGGCCGGCGCCGGGGCATCAGCACTGGCATGATCGGACGATGGCCACCACCATCGCCCCCGATGCCTCCACCGAGCTGCTGCAGCACCTCATCCGCCTCGAGTGCGTGAACACCGGTCACGACGACTCGGGCCACGAGACCCGCGCCGCCGACCTGCTCAGCGCCATCGTCGACCTGCCCGGGGTGGAGCTGCAGCGCCTCGGGCCGACCGCTGACCGCCAGTCCCTGATCGCCCGCCTGCCGGGCACCGACCCCACGGCACCGACCCTGCTCCTGCTCGGCCACACCGACGTCGTGCCGGCGAACGGCGCCGAGTGGCAACACGACCCGTTCGGTGGTGAACTGATCGACGGGTGGGTGTGGGGCCGCGGCGCGATCGACATGCTCTGCGTCACCGCCACGATGGCGACAGCGTTCGCGTCGCTCGCCCGCCGCGGCGCCGCCCTGCCCGGATCGGTCGTGTTCGCCGCGGTCGCCGACGAGGAGTCGGGCGGCAGCCTCGGCGCCGACTGGCTGCTGCGCAACCACCGCGACGCCGTC
>JBEGOE010000125.1:0-3414 GCA_041182165.1 Actinomycetota bacterium | reverse complement strand
GTTGCGCTCGCCGGCGTCGTCCGGGTCGTCGTTGCCGTCGTCGCTGCCGTCGTCGACGGCGAGGGTGATGAGCAGCGGCTCCTCGACCTGCTCGCTGCCGGATCCGCCGCCGCGCCGCTCCCAGTAGACGGCGAAGGCCCGGTCGTAGA
Source organism: Actinomycetota bacterium (assembly GCA_041182165.1). Taxonomy (GTDB): domain Bacteria; phylum Actinomycetota; class Acidimicrobiia; order Acidimicrobiales; family Ilumatobacteraceae; genus VFMC01. The sequence continues at coordinate 3,265 of JBEGOE010000125.1, read as the reverse complement.
CGCCGAGGTCCTCGGGGCGGTGGATCAACGTGCTGCGACCGGCCCAGTAGACATGGTCGCGCTGGTCGATGCCGAGCAGGCCCACCGCTTCGCCGAAGTTGATGACGCTGCCGATCGGCACCGAGACACCGAGGCCGCGCAGGACCCGGGCGAAGCCGACGGCGAGCTCTTCCGCCGTCATCTCAGCCGTGGAACGCGCCGCGCTCGAAGGCCTGCTTCACGATGTCGGCGAGGCCACCCTGCTGGCGGATGCGGTCCTGGTCTTCGCGATACTTGAGCACGGCACCGAGGGTCGCCTCGACCGTGCGCTCGTCGAGCTCGGAGACGCCCAGCATCGACAGCGCGTTGGCCCAGTCGATCGTCTCGGCGACACCTGGCGGCTTGTAGAGGTTGCGGGTGCGCATCGCCTCGACGGCGCCCGCGACCTGGCGGGCGAGCGGCTCGAGCACGTGTGGCACGCGGAGCCGGACGATGTCGACCTCGCGCTCGAAGGTGGGGTGCTCGACCCAGTGGTAGAGGCACCGACGCTTCAGTGCGTCGTGCACGTCGCGGGTGCGGTTCGAGGTGAGGATGACGATCGGCGGCTGCGTGGTGGTGAACACGCCGAGCTCGGGGACGGTGACCTGGAAGTCGGACAGGACCTCGAGCAGGTAGGCCTCGAACTCGTCGTCGGCGCGGTCGATCTCGTCGATGAGCAGCACGGGTGGGATGAGGCTCTGGTGGTCGATGGCGCGCAGCACCGCTCGCTTCAGGAGGAAGCGTTCCTGGTACAGCTGGTCCTCGAGCGCCGAGGTGCCCAGGCCGCGCGCATCGCCGGTTGCCTCGGCGGCGCGGAGGTGCAGCAGCTGGCGGGAGTAGTCCCAGTCGTACACGGCCTGGCTCGCGTCGATCCCCTCGTAGCACTGGAGGCGGATGAGCGCACCGCCGCTCCAGCGGCTGAGCACCTTGGCCACCTCGGTCTTGCCGACGCCCGCCTCGCCCTCGAGGAGCAGGGGTCGCCGCAGCGCCAGGGCCAGGTAGATCGCGGTGGCGAGGCCGTCGTCGGTGAGGTAGCCGTGCGAGCCGAGGGCTTCGGCGACGTCGGCCGGCGTCGAGGTGGCGGAGAGCACGTGATCAGGCTAGAGGTGCCATGCCATGCTGTGCGCCGTGGAGCACCAGGCGACGACGGACTCGATCGACGGGTCCGTGCCGATCGGCATCGTGTGCGCGGTGTCGGTGCATGCGCCGGCGGTGCGCGAGCTCGTCCTCACCGTCCGGTCGTCCGTCGACGGATTCGAGCGGTCCGTCGTCGCCGAGCCCCGTGTCGACGTGGCGGGCACCTGGGTTGCCTCGCTGCCAGCCCGCGCCGGTGACCGGTACTGGCTCACCGCCGACGGTGTCGGGCCGCTCGTCGACCCGTCGGCGCTCGACGTCGTCATGGAGGGCGGCCGTCCGTTCGGCGTGGTGCGCGGTTCGCCCTGGCCGGAGCAGCCGTCGCTGGGCGGCCATCACCCCCACCCGGTGATCTACGAGATGCACGTGCGCGGGTTCGCCCGCACCTTCGCCGGGGCGATCGAACGGCTGCCCCACCTCGCCTCCCTGGGTGTGCAGGTGATCGAGCTGATGCCCGTGCACCCCTTCGACGACGACGGCAACTACTGGGGCTACATGCCGATCGTGTGGGGTGCGGTGCACCGGCCCTACGCGAGCGAGCCCGACGACGCGCCCGCCGAACTCGCTGCGTTCGTGCGTGCCGCCCATGGCCTCGGCATCGAGGTGTGGCTCGACGTCGTGTTCAACCACACCGGTGAGGGCAGCCCCGATCGGCCCACCTGGACGCTGCGTGGCCTCGACGACGCCCATGCGTACCGGCGTCGCCCCGACGGCAGCTACGCCGACGACAGCGGGTGCGGCAACGACATCGACCCTGCCGACGAGCACGTCCGACGGCTCGTGCTCGAGGCGCTCGACCGCTACGCCGACCTCGGCATCGACGGTTTCCGGTTCGATCTCGCGTCACTGCTCACACGCGATGGCGGAGGCCTCGTGCGCCGGATCGGTGACTGGGCAGATGTCCGGCGTGTGTCGCTCGTGGCCGAGCCCTGGGACCTCGCCGCCTACGAGGTCGGGCACCGTTTCCCCGATGGCCGGTGGGCGCAGTGGAACGACCGCTTCCGCGACGATGTGCGCGGGTTCCTGCGGAGCGAGCCCGGCCTCGTGCCGAACATGATCCAGCGGGTGAAGGGCAGCCCCGAGTTGTTCGAGGGGCACGCATGGAGGAGCGTCGGTTTCGTCACGGCGCACGATGGGCTCACGATGCACGACCTCACCACGATCACGTCCGATCGGCACCGGTCGTGGGACTGCGGGCCCGAGCTGCGGCCGCAGCAGATCGCGAACGCATTCGCGCTGCTGCTGATGTCGGCGGGGGCAGCGATGTTCGTGATGGGCGACGAGATGGGGCGTACCCAGGACGGCCACGACAACCCCTACGACGTCGACGGGCCGCTCACGTGGATCGACTGGTCGCGCCTCGGGCAGTGGGAGGACCTGTGCGAGACGGTCCGTCGGCTCATCGCGCTGCGGCAGTTGGCCGACCAGACGCACGTCGTCTGCTTCGGCGCCCACGGCCACCCCGACATCTCGTACGAGTCGCGAACGCTGGCGTGGTCGACGGGTGCGCTCTACGTGATCGCCAACCTGTGGTGGGAGCCGCTCGAGTTCACGGTGCAGCGCCCCGGTCCGTGGGACATCGCTGTGACCACAGCACCGGACACCCGGTGGTCGGGCCTTGATACCGTCGTGGCCGCTCCGCGTTCCGTCACGGTGCTCGTCCACCAAGGGGTGCCCCATGATCGTCGACATCCAGTTCAGCCCGGCGGCTGAGCCCTGGGAGTCGTTGCGCGGCGGGGTCCAGCTCGCCGAGGCATGCGGCTTCGACACCGCCTTCGTGTTCGACCACTTCGCCGGCAACGTGCTCAACGGCCACACGATGCTCGAGTGCTTCGCCCTGCTCGGAGCGATGGCGGGCAGCACCAGCGAGATCGGCATCGGCACGCTCGTCGTCAACATCGCCAACCGCAACCCCGGCGTGATGGCGATGGGCGCCGCGAGCGTGCAGGCGATCAGTGGGGGGCGGCTCGTGCTCGGCCTCGGCGCAGGCGCTGCTCCGAACACGTCGTGGTCGGCCGAGCACCGCGAGCTCGGTCTCCACATCGAGCCGACGATGGCTCTTCGACACGCCCGGCTCGGGGCTGCGCTCGACGAGATCGACAGGCTCTGGCAC
>JBEGOE010000124.1:0-3058 GCA_041182165.1 Actinomycetota bacterium | reverse complement strand
TCGCCGTCGGCGAGCACGACGCTGGTTGCCCAGTCGCCCCTCGACATCATGTCGCCGGTCATGTCACGAGTCTGGCAGGACGTTCGGCACTGTGCGGGCCGTCCGCCCGATGCCACGGTGAGGCGCGGGAGGAGGTTGCCGTAGATGCCACGAGAGCCCCGCACCTACCTGAGCCAGAACGACACCATCATGTGGACCGTCGAGGACGATCCGTTGCTCCGTTCGACGATCGTCGCAGTCGTTCTGCTCGACCGAGCGCCCGATTGGGCGGACCTCGTCGCCCGTGTCGATCACGCCAGCCGGATGGTGCCCGAGCTGCGCGAGAAGGTCGTCACGGTGCCTGGCCATCCGAGCCTGCTGCGATGGGTGCCCGAGCCCGACCTCGACCTCGAGTACCACCTGCGCCGCATGGCGGCGCCGGCGCCCGGACGGCTGGCCGACGTGCTGCAGTTGGCGCGCAGTTTCGCCTCGGCCGGGTTCGATCGCAGCAAGCCGCTGTGGGAGTTCACGCTGGTCGAGGACGTCATGCGGTCCGTCGACGAGGTCGCCGTGCCCGGCGGTGCGGCGTTCGTGATGAAGTCGCACCACGTGGTGACCGATGGTGTCGGCGCGGTGCAGTTGGCGAGCCACCTGTTCGACCTGTCGCCGGATGCCCCGATCGTGCCGGCGACCGGCACCCCCGAGTCGGGTGCCGCCGCTGCTCATGCGGTCAGCACCGTCGAGGTGATGCGCGACGCGCTGGGCCGCGATCTGCGCGGCGTTGCGTCGGCCCTGGGCCGGGCGCTGCCGGCGTTCGTTCCGACCGTGCTCCGCGCCCTGCGCGACCCGCTGCACGCCGCCGTCGAGACGTTCGAGACTGTCGCATCGATCGGCCGCACGGTCGCGCCCGTGGTGTCCCGTCTGTCGCCGGTGATGACCGATCGCCACGTCGGTGCGCGGTTCGACGTGCTCGACCTGCCGCTCGATGACCTGCAGCGGGCGGCTCGCGTGGCCGGGTGCACGTTGAACGATGCCTTCCTCGACGGGATCACCGGCGGCCTGCGTCGGTACCACGAGGCGTTCGACATCGAGGTCGAGGAACTGCGGGTGGCCATGCCGATCAGCATCCGCTCTGCCGACGACCCTGCCGGCGGCAACCACATCACCGTCATGCGCTTCACCGTTCCGGTGGGTGTCGAGGACCCGGAGGAGCGCATGCGGCGGCTGCACGAGATCGGCCGGCACATCCGGGCCGAGCGATCGCTGCCGCACACCGAGTCGATCGCCGGGGGCCTCAACCTGTTGCCCGCGGGCGTCATCGGCTCGATGCTCAAGAAGGTCGACTTCCTCGCCAGCAACGTACCGGGGGTGCCGGTGCCGATGTGGCTGTGCGGCGCCGAGGTCGAGCGCTTCTACCCGTTCGGTCCCACCGCCGGGTCGGCGGTGAACATCACGCTGATGTCGTACCACGGGCTCGGCTGCATCGGTGTCGACATGGACACCGCGGCCATCACCGACCCGGCGCTGTTCATGTCGTGCCTCCGCGACGGCTTCGACGAGGTCATCGCGGTGGGTCTCAGCCGCCGGTGAGCTGGGCGCGCAGCACCTGGGCGGCGACGGCGCCTTCTCGGTACACCGTGATGAAGCGGGCGAGCTCGCCCGGGCGGAGCGCTTCGAGCCGGGCGAGGTCGACGCGCTCGTAGGCCTCGAGCGCCTGCAGCAGCTCACCGATCGGGCCGGAGCCGTGGGTGAGGGCCTCGGCGACCACCGGGGCGAGGGGGAGCTCGGTGACGAGCTCCTCCATGGCGACCCTGAACAGCACATCGATCACCGACAGCAGGCCGGCCGTGTAGGCGGCGTTCTCCATCTCAGGCACGTCGATGAGGGCCCGTGCCATGTGGGCCCGGGTGGCTGCCAGCAGCAGTACCTCCTCGTTGCCCTTCGACCGGTTCGCCATCGTGATCAGCGTCGCCATCTGGCGGACCCGCTCGACCCCGAGCAGTACGAGCGCGTGGTAGACGGACTCGACGCGGGTCGACAGACCGACGGCGCTCGAGTTCACGAGGGCGAGCAGCCGGTAGGCGAGCGTGGGGTCGGCGATGACGAGCTCTTCGAGGCGCTTCAGGCTCACGTTCGGCCGCTGGACCTCGACGAGCAGCGCGATCGCGGCGGTGCTGGTCACGGACCGGCCCTTGCGGCTCAGCACCTCCGGCTTGGCGAAGAAGAAGCCCTGGAAGAGGTCGAAGCCGAGATCGAGGCACAGCTGGAACTGCTGGATCTCCTCGACCCTGACCGCCATCATCTTGGCGTTGGGGGCCAGGGAGCGGAGGCCGGCGATCGCTGCCGGGAGCGCCTCGGCGGAAGTGGCCGACACGTCCACCTTCATGACGTCGGCCAGCCGGATGAGGTCGTGGCGTGGCATCGAGTCGCGTCCGAGCGCGTCTGCGAGCAGAATCGTGAAGCCGGCGAGCTTCGCGTCGATGACGGCGAACTTGTGTGCCCCGTCGATGTCGACGTCGTCGGCGAACTCGAGCGCCACGCGGTCGGGTGGCAGCGTGAGGTGCAGCCCGCTGGCGAGGAAGTCGGCGTCGACACGGATGTGGCCCGGAACGCCACCGAGGAGCTGGTCGAGGCCCCACTGGAGCAACGAGTGCTCGACGAGCTCGCGGGTCGCATTCCCGTTCATCGACGGGTCGGCGTTGTTGATCGTGCTGCTGCGGTGCAGGAGTTGGTACGCGACCGTCTTGCGATTGCGGTCGAAGACCGGTTGCCGGCCGACGTAGACCTGGTCGTTGGCTGCAACCTCGGCGGGTGCTGGAGCGATCGGTGAGCCGGACATCGACAGGTCAGATCGGCAACATCGTCGGGTGGCGTGAGTGTGATCTTCGGGTGATTCCGCAGGTCGTCCCGCGGCCTATGGTGCGCCCATGAGCGGCAGCGGCCTGAGTGACCCAGCAGTGCAGGACGACCCGTTCGGCTACTACGCCGAGCGGCTCGGAGTGTGCCCCGTGTGGCACGAGGACGACCTCGGGCAGTACGTCATCGGCGGCCATGCCGAGGTTCGTGAGAGCCTCATGGA
>JBEGOE010000123.1:0-19317 GCA_041182165.1 Actinomycetota bacterium | reverse complement strand
GCCCTGACCAGTTGCGTGGCCAGGCGGAACACGCCACCGAACCACGCCACCGAGGGGCTCGGCGCGCCGTCGAGCGCCCGGATGCGGGCCAGCCCCGCCAACGCCGCGGCGTCGAGTCGCTGGCACATGACCGACATCGGTCCGTCCGGCAGGCGCAGGCGCGCCACCCGCACGTCGCCTGCACCGACCGCCGCGGAGCTGCCGAGCGACGAGCGGATGGAGGCCTGGATGTTGCCGCCGTATGCGTTCGCCTGCGGCTGCCAGGCCATGACATGGCCGTCGCCGTCCGCCCCGGGTGCGGCCACCCACGAGAGCTGGAGGCCGGGTACGTCCCGGGGGTCAGCTCGTTCACGGATGGGCATGCCCACCAAGTCTACGAAGGGGGTGTGTCAGCCCCCGTGGCCCTCGGCAACGAGTGGGGTGGCTGGAGAACGACGAAGGGCCACCGCCGAGGCGGTGGCCCTTCGATGTTGTGGTCGAGACCGGCGTCGATCCGGTGACCCCACGCTTTTCAGGCGTGTGCTCTGCCGACTGAGCTACTCGACCGTTGCGCATGCACACCCGCCCGAACGGGCAGGAACGGCATACACCGCACGAACGTTGCCGTTCGCAGCGGTCCCGACGGGGTTCGAACCCGCGACCTCCGGCTTGACAGGCCGGCGTGAACTCCACTTCACCACGGGACCAGTGACTGGTCATTGCTTGCTGGGATAGCTGGACTTGCTGGTACTACGCACCCCCAACGGGATTCGAACCCGTGCCGCCACCTTGAAAGGGTGGTGTCCTCGGCCACTAGACGATGGGGGCAAGGGACGTCTCCGGTTGAGAGCGTGGCAACACTAGCAGGGACCCAACGGATTGCCACCTCGGTGCCACGCTACCGTGGGTCCGGCATGCGTCTCGACATCGATCCCTCGCTCGACCCCGAGGGGTACGCCTTCGTCCACCGGATCCGGGTGAGGTTCGCCGAGACCGACGCGATGGGGATCGTCCATCACGCGAACTACCTGCTCTACCTCGAAGAGGCGCGTGTCGAGTACCTGCGGGCCCTCGGCAAGCCGTACACCGAACTGCGCGCCGAGGGCGTCGACCACGCGGTGCTCGAGTGTCTCGTCCGGTACCGCGCCCCCCTGCACTTCGACGACGAGGTCGACGTGCACCTCGTGGTCGCCAAGGTCACGAGGGCCACGTTCCAGATCGCCTACCTGCTCACCGTCGGTGGCGCGCCTCGCGCGACCGCCGTCACGGCGCACGGATCGGTCAACGCGGCGGGCCGTCCGGTCCGGCTTCCTGCTTGGCTGGCCTCGTTCGGCACTTCCCCCGGGGCCGTCACCAGCCGCTGACACGGTTGGCTGCACACCGTTGCCTGCATACCGAAGGCCGACGGAGGGAAAGGTTCGACGGTGCAATCCCACCCTGCGTGGTATTCGGGTTACAGGTCGGCGTCGAAGGGTGTCAACGGTGGTCACAAGCAGCGTGCACTGCCTTACCGTTTCCGCATGCAGTCGATCGGGAAGACGATCGGGCTGTGCACCGACTCGAGCGCGCAACTGCCGCTCGATCTCGTTGACCGGTTCCGAGTCGCCGTGGTGCCCGCCACGGTGCGCGCCGGTGATCGCGAGTACCTCGAGGGCGTCGATCTCACTGCTGACGAGTTCTACGACCTCGTCGCCTCGGGGGTGGTCGTCTCGACCGCCGAGCCCAGCGCCGGTCAGTTCGCCGTCGCCTACGACGACCTGATCGCACAGGGCTGTACCGAGATCCTGTCCATCCACATTGCGTCCAGCATCTCCGGCACCGTCAGCGCTGCGCGCCTCGCAGCCCACCGCGCCGAGGTGCCGGTGCGGATCATCGACACCGGCACGACGAGCGTCGGTGTGGCCTGCTGTGTGTGGGCGGCAGCCGAGGCGTTGGCGGCCGGCGCGTCCGCCGAGGAGGCCACCGTCTGTGCCGAGTCGGTGGCGCCGCAGGTGGGCCACGTGTTCGTCGCCGACCCCACACGGTGGTGCACCGACCAGCGCCCACCGCTCGACCCTGGCCCCGACCCGGCCGGTCCGGTCCCTGTGCTCGGCGGGCACGACGGGACCCTCGAGGTCGTCGCCTGGGTGCGCGACAGCAGCGACGCGATTGCGGTCATGGTCGCCGAGGTCGCGGCGTTCGGCTCGGGCCTGCGGGTCGGCGTCGGGATGGCCGACCGGGTGATGGCAGAGGTCGCCGACGGCCTCGAAGCGGCGCTCCGCCACCATCACGCCGTCGACGAGGTGGTCCGCTACCGCATTGGTCCGTCGGCGGGGACCCAGGTCGGGCCGCGCACCGTGGGGTGTTTCATGCTCCCGAGAGCGCCCGCACCGTCCACTCGAGCAGCCAACTGAGGAACCCGTAGAGCTGACGCTCGGCGGCCAACGGGTCGTCGGGGTCGATCTCGTCGTCGGTATCGGGGTCGTCGCTCACGTCGAGCACGGTGCCGAGGACCAGCCGCAGCCCGTTGAGGCCCTGTGAGAAGGCCAGGATTTGACCTTCGGTCAACGGGCCCTTGGCCGCCAGGGCCTCCTGGATGAGCTCGAACCCAGCGAGGCGTGACGCGACCAGCTCCTCGCGCATCAGCCGCTGGTACTCGGCATCCTGCGCCGCGTGCTCGGGCAGGTGGTAGGCGGTCGGGAAGATGCGTGCCAGCGCCGGATTGTCGTCCGGCCCGACGAGCAGGTCCCGGAACTCGCCGAGGAGGCGCACGAGGAGGCCGCGCTCGTCGGCATCGAGGTTGATCCGGAAGCCGTGCCTGGTCCGTTCGACCGGCGGTCGGAATTGCCAGCGCACTCAGGTGTCCTGCTGCATGGTGGCCCAGAGCCCGTGCTCGTGGAGGCGGAAGACGTCGAGCTCGGCCTTCTCGCGAGCCCCGCTGCTGACGACGGCCCTGCCCTTGTGATGGACGTCGAGCATGAGCGCCGTGGCCTTCTCGAGGGAGTAGCCGAACACCTTCTGCAGCACGAAGGTCACGTAGCTCATCAAGTTGATCGGGTCGTTCCACACGATGACGATCCAGGGCACATCGGGATCGATGGCGTCATCGGTCGTCGGCTCGTCGAGCTCGACGGGGCTGGGCGCCGGTGACATGTCCCCAGTGTGCCTGGTTGGCCGGTCAGTCGCGTGACCCGTACGATGACCGGATGGCCGTCGGTGCACGCCCCCTCGTACCCTCTCGGCTGGCACCGGGCGGCGTGGTCCACGGCTCGCGCCGCGTGCCCACCACCAAGCTCAAGGGCTACATCGCGCTTGCCAAGCTGCGTGTGGTCGAGCTGCTGCTCATCACCACCGTGCCCACCATGGTGCTGGCAGAGCTGGGCTGGCCGTCCACCTGGCTCGTCGTCGTCACACTCGTCGGCGGCACACTCGCAGCGGGCGGGGCGAACGCCATCAACATGGTCATCGACCGCGACATCGATGCGCTCATGGTGCGCACCCAGGGCCGACCGCTCGTCACCGGGCTGATCACCCCCCGGGCCGCGTTGGTCTTCGCGATCACCCTCGAGGTCCTGGCCTTCGGTGTGCTGTGGTGGGGCGCCAACCTGCTGGCCGCCTGCCTCACCATCGGCGCCACCCTCTTCTACGTCTTCGTGTACACCATCTGGCTGAAGCGCACGAGCAAGCAGAACATCGTCATCGGCGGCGCTGCGGGCGCCGTGCCGGTGCTGGTGGGGTGGGCGGCGGTCACCGGCACGGTGTCGTGGAGCGCCGTCGTGCTGTTCGTCATGATGTTCCTGTGGACGCCGCCGCACTTCTGGGCGCTCGCCATCCGCCACGCCGACGACTACCGGGCCGCCAGCGTGCCCATGCTCCCGGCGGTCGTCCCGATGGCCGAGGCCATCCGCAACATGGTCGTCTACACCGCCCTGCTCGTGCTCAGCAGCCTCGTCCTCGTGCCGGTCGCCGAGATGGGCTGGATCTACGGCGTGTCGGCGGTCGTGCTGGGCGCAGCGTTCCTGTGGGGCACCGTCGACCTCGGCCGCAACCCCACCCCGCAGCGCTCGATGCGGGTGTTCGGCTACAGCATCACCTACGTCACGCTGCTCTTCGGTGCCCTTACGGTCGACGTGCTGGCGCGCCACGGCGTCTGATGGACCGTCAGGGGTCGTCGCCGCCCCGGCGCTCATGATTTCCACGGCGAGTGCGCCCTGTGGGTAATCTCGCAACCGTCACAGTCATCAATCCCTTCGGACCGACTCGCGCGGCCTGAGACGAATCGAGTTCGCTGCACATGACCACCATCGATCCACACGTCGCAGGGCACGGCGCTACCGCCGTTGCCGGCGCACGCACCGGTGACCGACGTGGCGTCCTGACTTCCGTGGCCGATTGGATCACCAGCACCGACCACAAGAAGATCGGCCGTCTGTTCGTGGGGACGTCGCTGCTCGTCCTGCTGGCCGTGGCTGCCATCGGCGCACTGCTGGGGGCCGAGCGCATCGACGCCACGTCCGACTTCATCGATGCTGGCGCGCTGCCACAGCTCTTCTCGGCATATCGCGTCCTGCTCACCTTCGGCGTCGTGGTGCCGCTGGGTCTCGGTGTGGCCATCTCGGTGGTGCCGCTGCAGCTCGGCGCTCGTGCGCTCGCCTTCCCCCGTCTGGCCATGGCCGGGTTCTGGGGCTGGCTCGTCGGCGCGATCCTCGTCATCGTCTCCATCGCCGCCAACGGCGGCCCCGGCGGCGGCGACTCGAACATGGTCGATCTGTTCCTCGCTGCTCACGTGCTCGTCGTCGCCGGCCTCGTCGCCGCGGCGGGTGCACTGTCCACCTCGGTGCTCACCACCCGGGCGCCCGGCATGAACATGCGCCGCGTGCCGCTCTTTTCGTGGTCGGCACTCGTCTACGCGATCGGCCTCGTCCTGGCGCTGCCCGTCCTGGCCGGCACGCTCATCCTGCTGTACGTCGACCACCGCTATGCCCGCACCACGTTCGGCGGCAACACCGGCCTCAGCGGCTGGCTCGGCTACGCGTTCACGCAGCCAGCCACCGTGCTGTACGCCGTGCCGGTCTTCGGCCTGCTGCTCGAGACCGTCGCCACGGCCACGCGCAAGCGCCTGCCGATGCGCAGCATCGGCCTCATCGGCATCGGCCTCGTCGGCACCGCCTTCCTGGCCGGCGTGGCCCAGGTCGACGCCTCGCTGCCGCGGAACATCCTCGACATGAACTTCGTCGACGCAATGAAGGACATCATCCCGTACCTGCTGCTCAACGGGCTGCCGCTGCTCGGCGCCGTCGTGGTCCTGCTGGTCTTCCTGCTCGCAGCGGCCGGGCGTCCTCGCGTCCTGTCGCCCATGGTGTTCAGCTTCTTCGGCGCCGGCATGGTGCTCGTCGGCCTGCTCGGCAACGCGGTGTACCGAGTCGGTGACGCACAACTCGCCGGCACGGTGTTCGAAGAGGGCGCCTGGATCTACGTGTGCTACGGCACCGTGCTCGCCGCCATGGGCGGGGTCGTCTACTGGGGCCCGAAGCTCTGGGGCCGGGTCATCGCCGACATCAAGGCGTTGCCGCTCGCCCTGCTCGGCGTGCTCGCCACCATCCTGGCCTCGCTGCCGTACTACGTCGCCGGGTTCGCCGATCAGCCGGCCAACGCCACCCAGTTCGACTACAGCGGTCCGCAGAACCTGTGGAACATCCTCGCCACAGTCGGCCACGGCCTGATGCTGCTGACCGTGCTCGCGTTCATCGGGCTCGCCGTCACCTCGTTCCGCAAGGGCGAGTTCGCCGGTGACGATCCGTGGGACGGCCAGACGCTCGAGTGGGCCACGTCGTCGCCAGCCCCGTTCTCGAACTTCGCCGAGGTGCACACCGTCGCCTCGGCCGAGCCCCTGCTCGACCTGAAGCCGTCCCGCACGGAAGGGAACGCCTGATGTACGCACTCCCCGCAGCCCCGCCGCCGGCCCCGCGCCGTCAGCTCGTGGTGGGCGTCTCGCTCGCCTGCGCGGCCGGTGCCACCCTCATGGGTGGCATGTTGGCGCTGTTCCTCCGGTTCCGCCAGGCCACGCTGGCCGTGCCCGACAGCGAGTGGAAGCCCGCCGCCTCGAAGGTGCCCGAGGTCGCCACGAACATCATGCTGATCTCGTTCGCGGTGATCTTCGTGATGGTGCAGTGGTCGGTGTACGCGGCTCGTCGCGGCCACAAGAGCTACGTCGCGCTGTCGCTCGGCCTCACGGCGCTCATCTCGCTGTCCATCATCAACGGCCAGGCGTTCACCTACACGCAAATGCGGCTCCCAGTTCGGGCGGGCACCTACGAGACGATGTTCTACGCGCTGACCGGCACGTTCCTCGGCCTCATGGTGATCGGCATGATCTTCACGCTCGTCGTGGCGTTCCGGCACCTCGGTGGGCGCTACGGCGATCGCGAGCTCGTCACGGCACACGCCATCTTCTGGTACTTCATGGGTGCGGTGTACACCGCCCTGTGGTTCGTCATCTACGTCACGAAGTGAACGGATAGGGAACGGATGTTCACCACAGGTTCGAAACTCTTCATCGGCGCCACCACCGTCGCGCTGGCAGGGGCCATCGTCTTCGGCGTCTTCACCGGTGGCGACACCAGTTGGACGGCAACCATCGGGCTCATCAGCTGTGCGATCGCCCTGGCGTTCCTGATGGGCGTCAACTTCTACGTGCGCGACTCGAACGTCGGTGCGCAGCAGTCCGACGCCACCGTCTCGTCGTCGGCCGCGCTGCCGCCGCCCGGCTCCAGCATGTGGCCTGCAGTCGGTGCGGTCGGCGTGGGCCTCATGGTGCTCGGCCTCGTCACCGCGCCGGTCGTGTTCAAGGGTGGCATCGTCGTCGTGCTCGCCGCCACGGTCGAGTGGATGGTGCAGGGCTGGAGCGAGCGTGCCTCGGCCGACGTCGAGTACAACGCGAGCCTCCGCAAGCGCATCCTGCACCCGATCGAGTTCCCGGTACTCGCGGCCGTCGGCCTCGCCGTCGTCATCTACTCCTTTTCGCGAATCATGCTGTTCGTCTCGAAGGAGGCGGGTCCCGCTGTGTTCGCGATCCTCGCAGCGCTCCTCCTCGTCGCCGGCTTCCTGTTCGCCAGCCGGGCGTCGCTGAAGAAGAGCGTCGTGGTCGGCGTGTGCACTGTCGCCGGGCTCGGTCTCGTCAGCACCGGCGCCGTCATGGCGATCGACGGCGAGCGCCCGATCAAGGAGTACGCGATCATCGAGAACGACCCGGCCGTCTGCTCCAGCAACGACGAGACCAAGATCGATCGCAAGGCGTCGCAGAGCCTCGGCGCCAAGAGCAACGTCTCGGCCACCGTGGCCTTCCAGGACGATCAGCTGTACGCGCAGGTCGTCGGCATCGCCGAGCCCCAGCGCACCATCACGCTGCAGCGGGGCAACCCGTCGCACATCATCTTCCGCAACCTCAGCGACCAGACCGTGCGCCTCACCGCCAACCTCGGCGCGTTCGAGAAGAACGTGAACGGCACTGCGATCACCGAGAAACCCGTCACCTGCACGACGCTCGTCGAGCCCGGCGGCAGTCAGTTCCTGACGTTGCGCTTCAGCCAGTCTTCACCGCCGAACGGACCGTCATCCGAGCCATACACCCTGACGGTCCCCGGTGTCGAAGGCGCCAGCATCGAAGTCGTGGTGCCCTGAGTCATGAAGCGTGGAGAGAACACTTTGGCTACCGTTAGGACCGTGCCATCCATGACCGCTCGTCGTCGCACACTGTCATCACTCGGTGCCCTGGCTGCCCTCGTCGTCCTCGGCGGTTGCGCCAAGAACGCGCCGCAGGACACATGGAACCCTGCGGGTGAGAACGCTCAGCGCATCGACAACCTGCAGAGGCCGATCTTCTTCGTCGCCGCCATCGTGCTCGTGATCGTCGTCGTCGCCGTCGCGTACTGCGTCGTGCGCTTCCGCGACAAGGGCCAACCCATGCCGGAGCAGACGCACGGCAAGCCGGCGCTCGAGATCGCCCTCACCATCCTGCCCGCCCTCATCCTCGTCGGCGTCGGCATCCCGACGGTCAGCACGATCTTCAAGCTCGCCAAGACCAGCGACACCGAGTGCGTCATCAACGTCACCGGCCAGCAGTGGTGGTGGGAGTACGACTACCCCGTGCAGGACGGCTGCGGCGGCATCTCGGAGCCCATCGTCACCAGCGGCCAGATGGTCTTCCCGGCCAACACCAAGGTGCTCATCCGTGGCACCAGCCGCGACGTCATCCACTCGTTCTGGATCCCGCGCCTCAACGGCAAGAAGGACATGGTGCCTGGCCGTGTGCACACGCTGCGCATGCAGGCCGACGAGCCGGGCATCTACGCCGGTCAGTGCACCGAGTTCTGCGGTCTCAGCCACGCCTACATGAAGATGGAGGCGGTGGCCCTCAGCGCTGCCGACTTCGAGCGGTGGAAGGCGAACGAACTGAAGGACTACGTGAAGCCCGAGGAAGGGTCGCTCGCCGCCAAGGGCGAGGCGACCTTCACAGCGAACTGCGCGTACTGCCACCAGGTGAACGGTCTGTCCACCCCGAACCCCGACGGCGGCAGCACGCCCGTGCTCGCCAACCCCGACCAGTTCGTCGTGTCGGGGGCAGCACCGAACCTCAGCCACCTGATGACCCGCAACACCTTCGCAGGCGCCACCTGGGACCTGCTCACGCCGGACTGCCGTGACGAGGTGTGGAACGCGAAGCCCGCCGAGTTCGGAGCGCTGTACCTGAACGGCGTCACCGACGAGTGCTTGAACCAGGTCGACCTTCGCGAGTGGCTCCGCAACGCACCGGCGAAGAAGCCGATGTACGCAAGCGATTCGCAGAAGGCCAACAGCGGGGGCAAGGTGCGCGGCATGCCGGCACTCGGCCTCAGTGAGTCCCAGATCGACGAGATCATCGCCTACCTCCTCACCCGGAAGTAACGGAGCACGACACAGATGGCCATCATCGAACGTCCTTCCACCACACCCGCCGTCGCCGGTGCAGGTGGCCCGGTCGCCGTCGTCACGCCTGCCCAGGCGTACGGCGTCCTGCGACGCCCCGTCACCACCACCGGGTGGCGATCGTGGCTGTTCACCGTCGACCACAAGAAGCTCGGCATCATGTACGGCGTCACGGCGATGTTCTTCTTCCTCGTCGGTGGCATCGAGGCACTGCTCATCCGTGCCCAGCTCGCCGGGCCGGAAGGCACGGTGCTCAGCGCCGGTCTCTACAACGAGATGTTCACGATGCACGCCACCACCATGGTGTTCCTCTTCGTGATGCCGATGGCGGCCGCATGGGCCAACTACTTCGTGCCGCTCCAGATCGGTGCGCGAGACGTCGCGTTCCCCCGCATCAATGCCTTCGGCTTCTGGTGCTTCCTCTTCGGTGGCATCTTCCTGAACACCTCGTGGTTCCTTGGTGGCGCCGCCGACGGTGGCTGGTTCATGTATCAGCCGAACGCCAACGCCCTCTACTCGCCCAGCAACGGTGTCGACTTCTGGGGCCTCGGCCTGCAGATCACCGGCATCGCCTCGCTCACCGGCGCGATCAACCTGATCGTCACCATCCTCAACATGCGCGCACCCGGCATGAAGCTGATGAAGATGCCGATCTTCACGTGGATGATGCTCGTGGTGCAGTTCCTCCTGCTGTTCGCCATTCCCGTCATCACGGTGGCTCTGTTCCTGCTCATGTTCCAGCGTGAGTTCGGGGCGACCTTCTTCGACGTCAGTGCTGGTGCCGATCCGCTGTTGTGGCAGCACCTGTTCTGGATCTTCGGGCACCCCGAGGTGTACATCCTCGTCCTGCCCAGCTTCGGCATCGTCAGCGAGGTCCTGCCGGTGTTCAGCCGCAAGCCCCTGTTCGGCTACCGGTTCGTCGTGTTCTCGGGTGCTGCAATCGGCTTCCTCGGCTGGGGCGTGTGGGCCCACCACATGTTCGCCTCGGGCCTCGGCCCGGTGTCGGTGGCGGTGTTCTCGGTCGCCACCATGCTCATCGCCATCCCCACCGGCGTGAAGATCGTCAACTGGACGTTGACCATGTGGGGCGGCAAGCTGCAGTTCACCACGGCGATGCTCTTCGCAGTCGGCCTCATCGTCGAGTTCACCATCGGTGGCCTCTCGGGCGTCACGCACTCCGTCGCCCCGTCCGACACGCAGCAGACCGACACCTACTACATCGTCGCCCACTTCCACTATGTGCTCTTCGGCGGCGCGATCTTCGGCATCTTCGCCGGCTTCTACTACTGGTGGCCGAAGATCTTCGGGAAGCTCCTGAACGAGAAGCTCGGGAAGTGGAACTTCTGGCTGATGGTCATCGGCATGAACATGACCTTCGGTCCCATGCACATCATCGGTCTGCAGGGTCAGCCCCGACGCATGATGAACTGGACCGAGGCCCGTGCGGGTGAAGGCTTCTTCAACCTCGGCTTCTGGAACCGGGTGGCGAGTGTCGGCTCGTTCGTCCTCGCCCTCGGCGTGCTCATCTTCCTGATCAACGTGGTCTACACGCACACCAGCAAGAAGGTCGGCAAGGCCCCGCTCGACCCGTGGGATGCACGCAGCCTCGAGTGGATGACCTCGAGCCCGCCGAAGGAGCACAACTTCGACTCGATCCCCACCGTGCACGCGCTCGACGAGTTCTTCCACCGCAAGTACGAGGAGAACCCCGAGACGGGAGAGATCCGCAAGGTGGCCACGGCCGAGGAGATCCTTGCGGATATGGAGGCCAAGGCCGACAAGCACATCCACCTGCCGTCGCCGTCGTACTGGCCGATCATCCTCGCGATCGGTCTGCCGATCATGGCGTACGGCGTCATCTACACCCGGCTGCTCGCCGTGTTCGGCGGCGTGATCATCCTGCTCGCGATGTTCGGCTGGGCGCTCGAGCCCTCCGTCGCCGACGACACCGATTACGACCCGCCGGCCGATGGCGGCGAGACCACGAAGGAGCTGGCGACCATTGTCTGACATCGCGGTCCACACCACCGAGGCCGACGCACACGGCCACGACGAGCACGCGGCTCACGAGACGTCCACGGGGCTCAGCAACAACAAGATGGGAATGTGGCTGTTCCTGGGCAGCGAGTGCCTGCTCTTCGGCGGCCTCATCGCCACCTACATGCTCTACCGCGGCCGCCACTCCGAGAACCTCGGCCCCGACCAGATCTTCGACATCCCGTTCACCTCGGTCAGCAGCTTCGTGCTGCTGATGAGCTCGCTCACGATGGTGCTCGCCGTCAGCTCGGCGCAGCGCACAGACGACCGTCGCACCAACCTGTGGCTCGTGGTCACCGCACTGCTCGGCGCGACGTTCCTCGGTGGCCAGGTGTACGAGTTCACGACCTTCTACCGTGAGGGCCTCGGGTTCACCACGAGCCTGTTCAGCTCGAGCTTCTACACCCTCACGGGCTTCCACGGTGTCCACGTCGCCATCGGCCTCATCCTGTTGATGGCGCTCGTCGGCATCAACACCCGCGGCAGGATCCCCGGCCAGAAGGCCGAGGTCGTCGAGCTCGTGGGTCTCTACTGGCACTTCGTCGACGTCGTGTGGATCATCATCTTCACGCTCGTCTACCTGATCCCGTCCTGAGCGAGGCCGCACCATGAGCACCACCGAGAACCTCGAGCACGCCATCGCCGAGACCACCGACGACGACGGCGATTACCACGAGCACCACTCCGACGCGTACTACATCAAGGTTGCGCTGGTCCTGGCGGTCATCACAGCGCTCGAGACGAGCACGTACTGGATCGACCTCGGGCCGTTCTTCATGCCGGCGCTGCTGGCCATGATGGTGATCAAGTTCGTCATGGTGGTCTCGATCTTCATGCACCTGAAGTTCGACAACAAGATCTTCAGCTACATGTTCTACTCGGGCCTGATCCTGGCGATCCTGGTGTACGTGGCGGCACTCGCGTCCTTCAGTTTCTTCAGCCCCACCTGAGCCTCACGAAAAGGCGGCACCCATGTTCGCCGGACTCCTCCACAGCGCCGCCGCAAGTCTCGCCGCATCGACGCCGGCGGTGAACCCCTGGCGGTTCCAGGCCCACCCAGAGGTCTGGCTGCTCGTGATCTTCTTCGTGGGCGCCTACATCTACATGGCCCGGGTCATCGGCCCGAAGGCCGTGCCCGCAGGTGTCGCGCCGGTCAGCCGCAAGGAGTGGCTCTGCTTCACCGGTGCGATCGCGCTGTTCTGGTTGGGTGCGGACTGGCCGGTGCACGACATCGGCGAGGGCTACCTGTACTCGGTGCACATGTTCCAGCACATGATCTTCACCTACCTCATGCCACCGCTGGCACTGATGGCGATCCCCACCTGGATGGCGCGCACGGTGGTCGGAGACACCACCGGCTACCGGGTGCTGTCGTGGTTCGCCAAGCCGGTCGTGGCGGGCGTGTTGTTCAACCTCGCGGTCATGATCACCCACATCCCAGGCGTGGTGAACGCTTCGACCACCAACGGGATCCTGCATTACTCGCTCCACCTCATGCTCGTCACGCTCGCATTGCTGATGTGGATGCCCGTGGTGGGCCCCTTCCCCGAACTGCAGATGGGTGTCGGGGGCAAGTGCATCTATCTGTTCCTCATGAGCGTCGTCCCCACGGTGCCGGCAGGCTGGCTCGTGTTCGCCGAGGGCACCGTCTACAAGCACTACAACCAGCCCGTGCGGGTGTGGGGCATCAGCGTCACCGACGATCAGCAGATCGCCGGGGGGATCATGAAGCTCGGTGGAGCCGCCTTCCTGTGGGGCATCACGATCTACCTGTTCTTCAGGAAGTTCGGCGCCGGCGTCGAGACCGAGAACACCTACGTGCGCAAGGGCCAGATGCCCACCGCCGAGATCACCGGCCACGACGACGAGCCCCTCACGTACGACGAGGTGACGGCGGCGTTCCAGTCGAGCGAACCACCCCTACTCGAAGCGGAACAGGCGCCTCGCGACCAGCGGTGAGACGAGCGCCCAGGCGGCCAGCACGATCCAGCTCGTGCCTGGCCGGTCGCCGGCGTGCGTCAGCGACTCGCGCAGCACGTCGGCCAGTGCCCCGGACGGCAGCAGCCGTGCGACGGCCTGCACGGCAGCGGGCAGCTCGTCGAACGGGATCACCATGCCGCCGAGCAGCAGCAGCACCAGGTAGATGCCGTTCTGCGCAGCGAGGTTGATCTCGCCCCGCAACCGCCCGGCCAGGGACAGCCCGATGCCAGCGAAGGCGATCGTGCCGAGCACGATGGCCACGAGCGCCAGCAGCCAGTTCGGATCAGTGGGCTCCCAACCCAGCGCGTAGGCGACCGGGAGCAGGATGGCGAGCTGGATCAGCTCGACGAGGACGACGGACAGGATCTTGGCGGCGATCAGCCGGCCGCGGCCGAGCGGCGTGGCGCCGAGGCGCTTGAGCACCTGGTAGGCGCGCTCGAAACCGGTGCCGATGCCGAGGCTCACCATCGAGGTGCTCATGACGGCCAGGGCCAGGATGCCGGGTGCGAGGAAGTCGATCGGGTCGTCGGTGCCGGTGGGCAGCACCTCGACCAGGCTGAAGAACACCAGCAGCATCACGGGGATGCCGAGGGTGAGGAGGAGTTGCTCGCCGTTACGGAGGACGAGCTGCACCTCGGTGCGGACCTGGGTTCCGAGGCGACTCACGAGGCGCCGCCTGCCGGGGGCTCGCCGGTCGCGGTGGTCGAGGCTGTCGCAGTGAGCCGTCGGAAGACATCCTCGAGTCGCTGTGCGCCACCCCGGAGGTCGGCAAGCGGATGCCCGTGGTCGGCGAGCCAGCCGGTGAGCTGCGCGACGAGCCGCGGGTCGGGCGAGGCGTCGACCACGAACTCGCCTTCGCCCAGGCTGCGCACCGGGTGTCCGATGGATGCAGCCAAGCCGGCTGCATCGAGCGCAGCGTCGCTGCGGAAGCGGATCTCGTCGTGGCCGCGGCGCAACTCGGCCAGGGTCCCGTCGGCGATCACCTGACCGTGGTCGAAGATGATGACCCGATCGGCGACGCGCTCGGCCTCGTCGAGCTCGTGCGTCGCCAGCACCACGGCACAACCGCCGTCGGCGAGCTCGCGGACGATGCGGCGGATGGTGTCGCGCCCGTTGATGTCGACGCCCGAGGTCGGCTCGTCGAGGAACGCGACGTCGGGGCGGGCGGCCAATGCGAGGGCGAGCGACAGGCGTTGCTTCTCGCCGCCGCTGAGCCGCCGCCAGGTCG
Source organism: Actinomycetota bacterium (assembly GCA_041182165.1). Classification (GTDB taxonomy): domain Bacteria; phylum Actinomycetota; class Acidimicrobiia; order Acidimicrobiales; family Ilumatobacteraceae; genus VFMC01. Next base: position 5,150 of record JBEGOE010000123.1, on the reverse strand, counting down.
CGTTCCTCCGCTCGGCGAGGCCCACCGACTCGACCAGCCACGCCGGATCGGCGCCACGGCCGTACAGCGCGCAGTAGTGCTTCACCGTGTCGAGCACACGACCGCTGGGGTAGACGCCGCCTTCCTGGAGCATCACGCCCATGCGCTCGCTGAGGCGAACCTGTTGCGCCGCCGGGTCGAGGCCGAGCACCCGCACGGTGCCTGCAGTCGGCCGGCGATAGCCCTCGCACGCCTCGATCGTGGAGGTCTTGCCGGCACCGTTCGGACCGAGCACGGCGGTGATCTGCCCCGCGTCGGCGGTGAACGAGACACGGTCCACCGCGAGCAGGTCGCCGTACCGCATCGTCAGACCGTCGACCTCAACAACACTCACGACGGTGCACGCTACGGGTTGTTCGGCCGAGACCGGAAGCCGATGAACCGGAACCAAATGTCAAGTCTCCGACCTCCAGTGACGATGACAGGGACATGACCGGATCCAGCCAGCCCCGCGTGTCGGTGATCGTGCCGGCGCATGACGAGCAGCATCACCTTCCCGCGTGCCTCGAGTCGATCCGTGCTGCGGCAGCGTCGATCCGTTGCCAGATCGAGATCGTGGTCGTGGTGTCGAGCCGCTCGGGCGATGCGACGGCAGAGATCGCCCTCGACGCGGGCGCACGCGTCCTCGTGTCGAGCGCGCAGTGCATCGGGGCAGCGCTGAACGCAGGTGTGGCAACGTCGTCCGGCGCGATCATCGTGACGCTCGACGCCGACGGACTGATGGCGCACGACGCGCTGCGCGAGATCGAGCACCACCTCGCCACGGGTGTGTGCGTCGGTGGTGCTGCGACGGTGGTGCCCGAGCGCCGATCCGTCGGCATCTCGCTCACCATGGCGGTCATCAAGCTGACCGAGCGGGTGAGCGGTCTCGGGAGCGGCATGTACTGGTGCCGGCGCGAGGACTTCGACGCGATCGCTGGCTTCAACCCCGCGCTGAGCCGCTCCGTCGGAGCAGATCTCGCCCGCCGACTGCGTGAGCACGGCCGCCCCAGCGGCCGCCGGTTCGTCAACCTGTGGTCCACACCCGTCGTGTCGTCGTGCCGTGCGTTCGACCGCTACGGCGATTGGCACATGCTCGGACGGTTCCGCCTGCCCGACGCCCAGGCAGTCCAGCCGGTCCAGCCGGCACAGCGGGCTGTCGATGAGGACTCCGGGAGTAGCCTCACTGTCCTGTGATCGACATCCGCACGCTCCGACACCAGCCCGAGCTCGTGCGTGCCGCCATGGCGCGGCGCGGCAAGCCCGACCTGCTCGATCAGCTCGACAGGCTGGCAGCGCTCGACGAGCGGAGCCGCGAGATCGTCGCCCGGCGCGACGCCATCCGTGCCGAGGTGAACGTCCTGTCGAAGCAGGTGGGCGCGATGCGTCGATCCGGCGACGATGCCGGCGCCGAAGCACTGCAGGCGCGCTCGCGTCTGCTGGGTGACGACGAGAAGGTGCTCGCCGCCGAGTACGACGACGTCCAGGCCGGCGTCCGTGACCTGCTGCTCCGGCTGCCGAACTTGCCGCACCCCGACGCCCCCGATGGCGCGGGCGAACAGGACAACCCGGTGGTCACCGGACCGATCAACATGCCCGCCGAGTTCGAGCCGCACCAGCGCGTGCCGCACTGGGACACCGGTGCTGCGCTCGGCATCCTCGACAACGAGCGCGCCACCAAGATCAGCGGTGCGATGTTCACCATGCAGCGCGGCTTCGGCGCCACGCTCGCCCGAGCACTGTGCCAGTACGCGCTCGACATGAACGCCGACGCCTTCGAGGAGATCCGGCCACCCTCGCTCGTCACCACGGCCACCCTCACCGCCAGCGGCCAGCTCCCGAAGTTCGCCGACGACGCCTACGCGATCGAGCGCGACGACCTGTGGTGCATCCCTACCGCCGAGGTGCCCCTCACCTCGATCTACGCCGGTGAGGTGCTCGACGAGGCCGACCTGCCGAAGCGCATGATGGCGTACACGCCCTGCTACCGCCGCGAGGCCGGGTCGGCGGGTCGCGACACCCGGGGCATGCTGCGCTCCCACGAGTTCGACAAGGTCGAGATCCTCGCAATCACCACGCCCGACCAGGGTGCCGCCATGCTGCTGGAGCTCACGAAGCGGGCCGAGGCGCTCATCGCCGGCCTCGAGCTGCCGTACCGCATCATCGACATCTGCACCGGCGACATGGGGCAGGGCCACCACCGCAGCTTCGACATCGAGGTCTATGCGCCGGGCTGCGACAACTGGCTCGAGGTCAGCAGCGTCAGCTGGTTCTCCGACTACCAGGCCCGCCGCGCCGACATCCGGTTCCGCAAGGCCGGCGAGAAGGGCACGCTCATCGCCAACACGCTCAACGGCTCGGCGCTCGCCGTGCCCCGCGTGTGGGCCGCCATCGTCGAGAACTACCGCCAGCCGGACGGCAGCGTCGTCATCCCCACGCTGCTGCGCCCGTACATGCGTGGCGCCGAGGTGATCCCGGCGCCATGACGCTGGCCTCGCGTCGCCACGAGTACGAGACGGCGGGGCTCGACGTCGCCGACGTGCTGCCCGACCCGCTCGCCCAGTGGCAACGGTGGTTCGAGCAGGCCACCGAGGCGGGGTGCGTCGAGCCGAACGCGTTCGTCCTGTCGACGCTGGGCACCGACGGCTTCCCGCAGTCGCGGTACCTGCTGGCCCGCGGTGCCGACGAGCGCGGTCTGTCGTTCTTCACGAACTACGAGTCCGACAAGAGCCGCCAGCTCGCCGCTCACCCGCAGGCGAGCATGCTGTTCACCTGGTTGCAGCTCCACCGCCAGGTGCGTCTCACCGTCACGGTCGAGCGCCTGCCCGACGACGAGAGCGACGAGTACTTCGCCAGTCGTCCCCGCGCCTCGCAGCTCGGGGCGTGGGCCTCGCGGCAGTCGACCGTGTTGTCCGGTCGCGACGAGCTCGACGCCCGCGTCGCCGACATGGAACGCAACTTCGTCGAGCTGGAACAGGTGCCGCGGCCCGAGTTCTGGGGCGGCTGGCTCGCCCGGGTGCACGAGTGGGAGTTCTGGCAGGGGCGCCCCAGCCGGCTCCACGACCGCCTCCGCTACCGGCAGACCGCCGACGGCGCCTGGTTCGTCGAACGCCTCAGCCCCTGACCCCACCCCCACGAACTTCGGCACCACAGGGGGCCCCAACCCCACTGTGGTGCCGAAGTTCGTGGGGGTTCAGGGGGTCCAGGTGGTGATGGCGTGCACCAGGCCGTCGATCAGGGCGGCGGTGTGCGGGGCCGGGCCCGGCCCCTCCCAGTCCCAGAACAGCGGCGTCGTGCCGCGCACCCGTGGTGGCAGCTCGATCTGGACGCCGCGCTGCGGAGGCAGGTTCACCGGGTTGCGAGGGTGCAGGCCCTGCAGCTCCTTCGGGATCCGGTCGAGGTCGGTGGCGATCTCGTAGGCCGGCAGGTGGACCTCGAGTGACGCGCCGATGTGCGCGGCCAGCTCGCGGTTCTGGCCGCCGAGCAGCAGCGTGGTGAAGTAGCCGCGCCGGCCGAACCCGTGGATGGTGACCACCGTGTGGACATGGTCGACGAACGACCGGAGCTGCGGAGAGAAGTCCGGGTCGAAGCGGGTGGACGGGATGTGATGCTCCATGCCCTTCGGCTGGTGGACGCCGTAGTAGCTCGACCCGGTGCGCTCGGCGGCCGCACGGGCGATCACGTCGGTCATCTCCTCGAGCGCGCCGCCGTGGTACGCCATGAACCCGAACGTGCTGCGCAGCTCGCACACCTCCTCGACGCCGGGCGTCGCCAGCAGCTGCGCGAAGGCCTCGCTCACTCGCCGCCCACGGAGACAGGATCGCTCGAGGACGGCTTGGCGGGCGGCGTGCGGCGACGACCGACCTCCCGGGCGGCAACGACGGCGATGGCGGCACCGACGATGACCACCAACACGATCGTCACGACCTGCCAGTTGGCGTCGAGGAAGCCCGAGAACCGGGACTGCCACGAGTCGACGGTGTCGGTGACCTGACTGCCGTCCTTGCGGATGTCGACCGACCAGAAGTACCAGAGCAGGTAGACGCCCGAGAGCATCACGAAGGCACCGGCGACCATCTCGACGTACTGGGTGCTCGACCGCAGCACCCGCAGCATGCCGACGTTCGCGACGGCGAGCGTGACGGTGAGCGCGGTGACCAGGAGCGCCATGCCGAGCGAGTAGGCGACGACGTTCGCGATGCCCGCGGCGTAGCCGGCCCGTTCCGCCGTCCCGAACAGGACGCCGAGGAACAGCGGGAGCGTGCAGCCGATGGACGCCACCGCGTAGGCGATGCCGTACACGAACATCGACCACACCGTTCGGTCGCGGCCACCGGCATCGAGCTTCGGCGTGTTGATCGGCAGGCGGTAGCCGAACAGCATCGCGACGCCGAGGACGACGAACACCAGGCCGATCAGGCCCGTCAGGTACTTCGCGTTACCGATGACCCAGCTCGTGAAGAACTCGGCGATGCTGCCGATCACGATGAACACGGTCATGAACCCGGCCGACACTGCCGCGCTGACGAGCAGTGCACGGGAGAGGGGGGCGCGCCGCGACCCGGCCTCGGCGTTCGACAGGCCGAGGAAGTAGAGGAGGTACGTCGGCAGCAGCACGAACCCACACGGGTTGACGGCGGCGAGCATGCCGCGGATGAAGCTGAGCGACAGGTTCACCCGAGCAACTCCTCGGCGTAACGGCGCAGGGTCTCCTCATCGAGCACACCCGTCTGCCGGGCGATCGTGCCGTCGGCGCGGACGAAGATCGTGAACGGCGCCGTGGCCACCCCGATCGTCGAGCCGTACGAGTCGCCCGGGTCGCGGAGCAGCTCGTACCGCACGCCGCGGTCGCGGGCGAACGCCTCGTTCACCTCGGGCGTGTCGAAGGGGTTCACGCCGATGAACCGGATCCGGTCTCCGAGATCGGCGTGCACTGCAGCGAAGTCGGGCAGCTCCTTCTTGCACGGCACACACGTCGAGTACCAGTAGTTGATGACGAGCGGCTGCCCCACGAGGTCCGCTGTCGACACGCTGGTGCCGGCGTTGTCCTCGAGCATCGCGGTCGGGAGCTGCGTCCCGGCCACCGACGCGTTGGTCTCGATCGACGGAATCTGCACGACGCCCGGCGTGCC
>JBEGOE010000122.1:0-3428 GCA_041182165.1 Actinomycetota bacterium | reverse complement strand
ACCCCGACCCCTGCCAGAACCCGAGCCGGCCGCTCGACGACACCGACGCGCACGTTGCGGGCGAGAACGTCACCCCGACGGTGATCGCCGCGTCCATCGACACGCTGCAGCCCGGCCCGGGACCCGAACACGCTCCCGACCAGCCCGCGAAGCGGCTTCCCTGGTCCGGGACGGCCGCAAGGCTGACCAGCGTCCCATGCTCGAACGACCCGACGCACAGCGATCCGCAATCCACGCCGCCAGGCGATGACACGACCCGACCCGAACCAGCACCGGCACGATTCACCGTGAGCGCCCACGGCGTCGGCGTCACCTGGAGCAGCGCGCCGACGGCCACCGCGACGCTCCTCGACGCGAGCGTGCTCGCCACCTGCGCCGGCGTCATGGTCGGGCTCTCGCTCAAGAGTTGAGCAACAGCACCGGCGACGTGAGGCGCCGCCATCGAGGTCCCCGACATCACCCGGCTCCCCGTATCCGAGCTGGATGACGCCGAGGTGATCGACACCCCGGGCGCGTAGACGTCGACACACGTTCCGTAGTTGGAGAAGCTCGCCCGAGCGTCGGACGTGTCTGTCGCCCCGACGGTGATCGCACTCGGAACGCGCGCCGGGCTACGAGTGCACGCATCGCGAGTCTCGTTGCCCGCAGCGACCACCACCGTGACGCCATCGTCGATCACGGCCTGCACCGCTGCCTCGAGCGCTGGGTCGATCGCGTCAGCACCGAGACTCATGTTCGCGACGGCCGGTTGACCCGCGGCATGGTCCTGCGCGATCCATGCCAACGCGGCGATGATGATGTCGCTGGTGGTCCGGTTGGAGCACCCGAACACGCGCACGGGGACGATGGTGACGGCCTTCGCAACGCCGTAGGTCGAGCCGCCGATGGTGCCGGCGACGTGGGTGCCGTGACCGCTCGGGCTGCAGTCGGTGCCCGCACCGCCGAACCCGCCGGCGTCGAAGCCGGCTGCAACCCGCCCGGCGACGTCGCCGTGCGTCGACCGCACCCCGGTGTCGACGACGTAGGCCTTCACCCCCGAACCGTCGCTGCTGTAGCGATAGGCGCCGTCGAGCGGCAGGGATGGTTGATCGATGCGGTCGAGACCCCACGGCGGGCTGGTCTGCGTGGTGTCGAGATGGACGATCCGGTTGGACCAGACGTCGAGTTGATGTTCGTCGCGCAACTCGCCGACCTGGTTCGGGTCGGCCTCGACGATGACGAACGTGTCCCCTAGTCGATACGACGCGGTCACATCGGCGCCGGTTTGCTCGATCACGGCGGTCGCCACCGCGGGAGCAAGATCGGTGCGAACGATGTACTCACCGGGCATGACATCGGCCGAAGCCGTGACGGCCGGGGTCGACGTCGAGGTCGCGACGAGACAGCCCATCAGCAACAGCGGCGCGGCCAACGCGGTCCGGGCGCGAAAGCACCGCCCGATTGCCGTCATGAGCGCACTCCCCTGATCTCGATCCGGTGCATCGTGGCAGGCCAAGGTGACCTCGCCGCGACGCAGAGGTGAACAGTCGGCGGTCGGACGGCCGGGCGGCGGGACTCACTCGGGAGCGATGACGAATCCGTGCCGGGCGAGGTCGGCGCGCAGCCAGTCCCACGCCGAGCGGAACGCCGCCCACTCGCCCTCCACAGCCGTCGCCGGATCGAGCGTGCGGCCGTCGAGCCGATGGTGGTGGCGTCGGTGGCTGAACGACGGCGACGCCGGCAGCTCGCCGGTGGCCACCGAGACCGGCGCGGAATACGCCCACACGTGCTCGAAGCAGAACCGGCGGAGTCCTCCGGCGTAGAGCATCTCGGTCTGTTCGGCGACCGGCAGGAACCCATCGCCGATCGGCACACCTTGCACGGTCGTGCCCTCGTCGTCGGTGACGATCACATGGTCCTTCATGTGAACGGTCGCGATGAATGGTTGCATGGCGCGAAGCGCGTCGATCGGGTCCTCGCCGACCATCTGCGAGTTGCCGTAGTCGTACAGGGCACGGATGTTCGGGTGATCGACGCTCTCCAGGATTCGTGCGATGACCGCGCCTTGGAAGTCCTCGTGATTCTCGAGCACCACGACGATGCCCAGATCTGCGGCCATCGGTGCAAGGGCGCGTAGGTCGCGGATCGTCCACGCGATGAGATCGTCGACAGCACCGTGGTACTTGGTGTAGGTGCGCAGGTGGTCGGGCGCCGACGGCCGACGCGACGCCGAGCATCGTGGTCATGTTCTCGACCCGGGTGTCGCTGGTGCCGATCTCGCACCGCATCGATCGAGCCCGGAGATGGTCGCGGACGGCGGCGATGTGCGCGTCGGTGGCGCCCCCGAGGTCGCGATAGCCCGGGCCGTTCGCCGAGATGTTGACGCCCGTGAATCCCTCGTCGGCGGCGAGGTCGATGTACGAGAACACGTCGAACCCCGGGTGATGCTTCAGCCGGCATCGCAGGCCGAACGAGTGGACGTGCATCGAGATGGTCTTCGGTTCGGCCATCGGCATCGTCATGTCAACCTTTCAGGCGCTCGATCTCGGCACGCAACGCACGACGGTACCGAGCCGAGACGTGTGGTTCGGAATGCACGAGCACCGACATCCGGTACGCGCAATAGGCGGCGAGCCGCGCCGAGAACAGTGGCGCCAGCGCAGCGAACCGTGAGGTCGCGCTGCGAGCCGAATCGTTCCCGAGAGAGACGTCGTCGTAGCCGTCGAGCAGGTCGGCCACGTCGTCGGGACCGAGTGGGTCGAGCCCGTACAAGAGGTGGATCGCGGGCGATGCGAATGCGGCGAGATCCTCCACGGGGTCACCGAGCCCAGGGCACTGCCAGTCGATCAGCCGCGGCCCGTCGGTTGCCACGATCACGTTGCCCGGCCCTGGATCGGTGTGAACCAAGCATGCCGGTCTGGCCAATTTCGACGCGCCTGCACGAGCTCGCTCGGTCACCGCTCGAACTCGTCGAACCGGCGGGACACCGTCGGCCCGGTCGAGCATCGCGAAGGTCTGGACCGCGATGTCGTCCGGTGACGACACGAGCGTCCGGAACGGAAACCCCGATGGACCGGGGTCGACTGCGTGCACGCTGCGCAAGAGCCGACCGACCGCGTGTCGGTGGTCCACATGTCTCCCTCGACCATCCCCTACACGAGCACATCACCGAGGTGCGGATCGGATGCGGTGGCGATCGGTTCCGGAGCGAGTCCCGTGCCGGCCAGCAACGACAGTGCGGCCACCTCGTGATCGGCGAGCGTGGGAAAGAGCGGGTTCTCCGGGGATTCGACGAACACCTTCACCACGGCATCCGGCGTGGGCCTCTGGCGCCGCCACCGATACACCCGGTTGCGATACCCGCCGGCGAGGATCTCGAGGCCGACCTCACAGCCATCGGCGGCAAGACCACGTTCGACCAGCAGCGCAGTGATCGCAGCGACCTCGGC
>JBEGOE010000121.1:0-4035 GCA_041182165.1 Actinomycetota bacterium | reverse complement strand
GGCCAGCGCAAGTGCGGCCGCCGCGTCGGGCACTCAGGTCGCGATTCCCACCGAGGCAACAGGCAGGTTCGGGAAGGTGTGTGCGCTCGGCGGGGTTCTCTTGGTCATGTCGTTGCCGCCTTCACAGGAGATCGTCGTCTACTGGCGGCCGGGTTGCCCGTTCTGTTCGTCACTGCTCCGCCAGCTCGACAAGCGGGGTGTGCCGTACCACCGGGTGAACATCTGGCAGGACCCGGCGGCGGCGGCGACCGTCCGGTCGATTGCCCGCGGCAACGAGACCGTGCCGACGGTCGTGGTCGGACCGGTCGGTCTCGTCAACCCGAACATCGACGCCGTGTTGGCTGCAGCGGCCGAGCACGCACCCCAGTCGGTGCCCGCCGGGTACGAGCCGCGCCAACCAGGTCGGTTCGCGGGGTGGGTACAGCGCACGCTGTCAGGCTCGACGGATCGTTGATCTCGGTGGTCGACGTCGCAATCGCGGTGAACCGCCGGTCCGCGAGATGGATCCGAGGTCGCTGGAGGAGAGCGCCGGGAATGCTGCGGAGATGAGCCGGGTTTCCGGCGTATGTTCCGTCGTCGTCGAACTGCACGGTTGGTATCGATCGCAGCTGCCACGGCGTTGTTGGCCGCCGCATGCGGAGGCCCACCGGCAGCATCGGTCGACCCCGGACCGCGACCCGACCTTGCTGTCGCGAATGCCGCGGCAACCGCGTTCCTGCCGCCCGTCACGGTCTGGGACGTCGGCGAGCAGCAGTGGGTGCAGCTCGCGAACTTCTTGCCGGCCGACAAACCGGTGCTGGTCTGGTTCTGGGCCCCGCATTGATCCGTGTGCCGGGGGGAAGCCCCTGGCGTCGAGCAGTTCGCTCGACAGAACGAGGACACGCTGCGCGTGATCGGGCTCGGCACGCAGGACACGCTCGGCGAGGCCGAGGAGTTCCTCGAGAAGTACGGGACGACGTTCACCATGTTGTGGGACGAGTCGTTCGAGTCGTGGTCGGCGTTCAACGTGACGTCGCAACCGACAGCGATCCTGTTCGCCGCAGACGGCACCCCCATCCAGGGATGGCTCGGGCCGTTCCCCGAAGCCGACGTCGTCGCCCTCGCATCGCAATCGCCCTGACCGACCCGTGGCAGTGGCGAGTTCGTCTGAGTGCCTTCGGGAGTGGAATGTCACGCAGGTGTCACCGGGTTTCCGGCGCATGACGACGACACACGGTCCGACCCTGACACGCTCTGGCTTCCTCGCCGCCACGGCCGCCCTCGTTCTCGTGGCCTGCGGAACTGATGGAGGCCGAAGGGCATCGACACCAGCGGACCCGACCCCCGCCCCAGCCGTCGGCGACCCCGCGTCGAGCGGCCCGACGACCGCAATCACCGATGTGCCCCCTGCGTCGGTGACTGCGGAGGGTGTGGCACCGTCGACGTCCACCGATGAGACGGCGGCGACGACACCATCGGTGATCCCGGCTGCTCTGGTCGGAGCAACGACGATCGACGGCGCGGCCTTCGATGCCGATGCCCTCGCCGGACGGCCGACCGTTGCCTGGTTCTGGGCCCCGTGGTGCGTGACCTGCCGAGGTGAAGCTCCTGACGTGGTCGACGTGGCGTCGCGCTACTCGGACCGGGTGAACTTCGTCGGCGTGGCCGGACGCGGCGAGGCGACGGAGATGCGCGACTTCGTCGCCGACACCGACACCGGTTCACTCGTGCATCTCGACGACAGCAGCGGCGACATCTGGGCGTCGTACGAGATCTTCGCCCAACCCGCGTTCGCGTTCATCACCGACGACGGCCGGCTCGAGACCTTCACCGGCCCGCTCGGCGCCGACGAACTCGCCGCGATCGTCGATCAGTTGCTCGTCGCCTGACCACCAGCACAGCCGGCTCGCCGGTTCGCTGATCAGCCCGGTCGGTCGATCGTGGTGGTGATGCGCGAGCTGGCCTCGAGGGTGCGGTGCACGGGGCACTTGTCGGCGATGCGGAGCAGTGCGGTGCGCTGTTCGTCGTCGAGGTCGCCGTCGACCACGATGTGGCGCTCGAAGTGGTCGATGAGCGGGCCGGCGCCGTCGACGCACGCCTCGCAGTCCTGGGCGTGGGTCTTGGTGTGGGTGACCTCGACGGTGACCCGGTCGAGCGGGAGACGTTTGCGGTCCGCGTACATCCGCAACGTCATCGAGGTGCATGCACCGAGGGCGGCGCCGAGCAGGTCGTAGGGGCCGGGGCCGGCATCGAACCCTCCGACGGAGACGGGTTCGTCGGCGAGGAATCGGTGGTCGCCGACCACGACATGGTTCAGGAACGTGCCCTGTCCGGTCTCGGCGACCACGACCGGGGCACTCGCCCGAGGTGGGACTGTGGCGGGGTGTTCGTCGACGAGGAAGCGTTCCGCCCAGCAGGCGATCATGCGCGCCGCAGAGACCGCATCGGCCGGTCGGGTGAGGAGGTGGTCGGCGCCGTCGAGGGCGAGGAAGCTCTTCGGATGCCGCGCTGCGGCGTAGATGCGGGCGGCGTTGTCGATGCCGACGGTGTTGTCGATGGGGGAGTGGGTGACGAGCAGCGCAACGCGCAGTTCAGATGCCCGGTCTTCGATGGAGTGTGCGTTCAGGTCGTCGAGCATCTCGCGGCGGATGGTGAAGCAGCGGCCGCCGATGTCGACCGTCGCCCGGCCCTCCTGCTCGATCACGGGGAGTTGCGAGGTGAACAACCGTTGGATGTGGGCGACGTCGGCCGGCGCGCCGATCGTCGCCACGGCTTGCACCTCGGGGATGTCGGCGGCGACGGCGATGACGGCGGCACCGCCGAGGCTGTGCCCCACCAGCAGTTGTGGTGCGGCGTGGTGTTCACGGAGCCAGGCCGCTGCCAGGCGGAGGTCATCGAGGTTCGACGAGAAGTCCGTGTTCGCAAAGTCGCCGTCGCTCGAGCCGAGGCCGGTGAAGTCGAACCGCAGCACGCCGATGCCGTGCCCGTTCAACTCGGCGGCGATTCGGCCGGCGGCGATGAGGTCCTTCGAGCAGGTGAAGCAGTGCGCGAACAGGGCGAACGCACGAACCGGTCCGGCGGGGAGGTCGAGCCGACCGGCGAGCGGCGTTCCATGGGTGCCGGGGAAGGTCACTCGCTCTGCGCGTCTGCTCATCGTCGGATCCGTTCGTCGTTTCGACGGTAGTTCAGTCGGCGCTCGGACCCAACTCGGTCGTTCGGCGGCGACGAACGATGGTCGCCGCCGCAGTTCCGACGGCGATCGCGGCAAGTGCGAGGAGGGCGACACGGCCGGGTTCGTCGGGGACGACGGTGTTGGTGAGCCAGGACTGGACGGAGATCGCACGGTCGATGATCGGGTCGTCGGTGTCGCCGTTGAACACGCGGATCTCGTACCAGCCGTAGTAGGCGACGTAGATGCCGGCGACGACGATGAACGCGCCGGCGACGCGGTTGATCGTGGGGAGCGCGCTGCGGAAACGCTGGACGAACGTGGCCTTCGCGAGCGAGAGCGCGACGGTGAGGACGCCGATGACGATCCCCATGCCGAGGGCGTAGGCGAAGAAGATGCCGACGCCGGCGATGAAGCTCGACGACCGGAACGTGGTGGTGGTGATCGCAAGGAACGGCCCGACCGTGCACGACAGGGATGCGGTGGCGTAGGAGATGCCGAACAGGAACATCGAGGGGAGGGTGCCGTCGCTGCCACCGCGTTGCAGTTTGGGGATCCTGAGTGTCGGCTGCTTGCCGGCGAGGAGTGCGATGCCGAGGGCGACCAGGCCGATCCCGATCACGATCGTGACCCAGGGGAGCTTGTCCTCGATGGAGATCGCGAGGGGCGTGATGACCAGGCCGAACAGGCCGAACACGACGACGAACCCGGCGGGGAGGGCGGCCGAGACGGCGAGCGCCCGGCCGACGGCACTGGCGCCGCCGCTGCGGTGCTCGCTGCCGAGGAACGCGGACAGATACGCGGGGTGGTGCGCAAAGCCGCACGGGTTGCCCGTCGCCGCCATCCCGGCGGCGACGGCGAGGCCATAGTTGCCGTCGAACACGAGG
>JBEGOE010000120.1:0-4555 GCA_041182165.1 Actinomycetota bacterium | reverse complement strand
GTTCAGCACGTGCAGCACGCGGCCGCCGTTGCTACGGCCGAACTCGAAGTCGTCGGCCAAGCGGCCGTCGGGGTGGATCGCCTGGGCGCGTACACCTGCGGCAGCAGGCTCGAGGTCCTCCTTGCGGACCTCGGGCACCAGGCGGGCGAGTGCGTCGGCGAACATCGTGCGGCTGAACGACCGTGCCATCTCGCTGAGGCCGTACCGCCACTGCGCCTTGGCGAGCGTCTGGAACCCGGGGAACGTCAGGGTCTCCTTCAGGTCACGAGCGTTGATCGCACGCCACGAGTAGCCCTCTCGCGCCAGTGCGAGCACGGCGTTCGGGCCGGCGTGGATGTGGCCGTTCACGCCACGAGTGAGGTGCACGCCGAGGAACGGGAACTGCGGATCGGGCACCGGGTAGATGAGCGCCTTCACGAGGTGGGTGCGGGACGGCGCCAGCTCGAAGTACTCGCCGCGGAAGGGGACGATCAGCATGCCGCGAGACGCCTCGTCGCCACCGAACATGCGGGCGATGCGGTCGGCATGCAGGCCGGCGCAGTTCACGACCCGCTTCGCCTCGATGTCGCCGGCGGTCGTCTGCAGCACCAGCTCGCCGCCTCGCTCGTGCACAGCGGTCAGCTCGGCACCGAGCATCAGGTCAGCGCCACCGGCGCGGAGGTCGTCGACGAAGGCGCTGCACACGCCCGGGTAGTCGGCGATGCCGGTGACCGTGACGTGCAGCGCCTGCACACCGGCGACGTGCGGCTCGATCTCGCGCATCCGCTCGGGCCCGACCATCTCGACCGGAACGCCGTTGGCGACGCAGCGTTGGTGCAGGTCGGCGAGGCGGGCCTCCTCGTCGGGCGACACGGCCACCACGAGCTTGCCGCACACCTCGTGGGCGATGTCTCGCTCCTTGCAGAACTCGACCATGCGCTCGCGGCCCAGGGTGCACAGCCGAGCCTTGTCGGAGCCGGGCTTGTAGTACACCCCGGCGTGGATGACCCCGGAGTTCCGCCCGGTCTGGTGGCCGGCGATCGAGCCTTCCTTGTCGAGCACCACCACGTGGAGGTCGGGTTGCGTCAGCAGTGCCGCGCGCGCCGTGGCGAGCCCGACGATGCCCGCACCGATGACGACCAGGTCAGCCTCCATCATGGTGAAACGCTACAACAGTGCCGCGCAGCCCCGACCCGCGGCGGGCCGGACGACGGTCAGCCGACGATCTCGACGTCCATCTCGCCGGCGGAGTGCTTCGCCCGCAGCACCTTCTTGTCGAACTTGCCGACACTCGTCTTCGGCACCTCGGTGATGAAGGTCCAGCGCTCGGGCAGCCAGAACTTGGCGGTGCGCTCGCTGAGCCACTGGCGCAGGCTCTCGGCATCGGCGGCGGCGCCCTCCTTCAGCACGACGCACGCCATCGGCCGCTCGTCCCATCGGGGGTCGGGCACGCCGATGACAGCGCACTCGAGGATGTCGGGGTGGCCCATCAGCGTGTTCTCGAGGTCGACCGACGACACCCACTCACCGCCGCTCTTGATGACATCCTTGGCCCGGTCGCTGATCATGACGTAGCCGTTCGGCATGACCGACGCGACGTCGCCGGTGCGCAACCAGCCGTCGTGGAACTTCTCGGGGTCGTCGACGTTGTAGTACTCGCCGGTGATCCACGAGCCGCGCACCTCGATCTCGCCGAGGCTCTCGCCGTCCCACGGGACCACGGCGCCGCTGTCGTCGGTGATGCGGAGCTCGACGCCGGGGATGATCCGGCCGGTCTTCACACGCCAGTCGGTCTCACCGAGGCCGTCCATGTCCTTCGGCGGGTTGCCGATGGCGCACACCGGGCTGGTCTCGGTCATGCCCCAGCCCTGCACCACCGGCACGTCGAACTGATCGCGGAACCCGTCGATCAGGCCGCGCGGCACGGCCGAACCGCCGCACATCACCAGCCGGAACGAGCTCATGTCGGTGCCCGGAGCGTTGTTCAGCAGGTCGTTGAGCACCGTGGGCACCGCACCCGTGAGCGTGGGCTTGGTGTCGGCGATGATCCGCGACAGCGGGGCCGCCTGCAGGAACTGCTGCGGGAAGATCAGGTCGGCGCCGATCATCCACGCCGCATACGGCACGCCCCAGGCGTTGGCGTGGAACATCGGCACGATCACGAGCATCCGGTCGTGCTCGCTGAGCGCGATGTTGGCGGTGCTCGTCACCATCACCGAGTGCATGTACGTGCTGCGGTGGCTGTACATGACGCCCTTGGGGTTGCCGGTGGTGCCGCTCGTGTAGCACATCGCCATGCCCTGCTTCTCGTCGACCTCCGGGTACTGGAAGCCGGCGGGCGCTTGGTCGACGAGGGTGTCGTAGTCGAGCAGGCCGTCGCCGAGGCCCGCCGTGTCGCCGGTGCCCTTGACGATGATGTGCTCGACGGTGGTGAGCTGATCGCGCACCCGGGCCAGCAGCGGCGCGATCGACGCGTCGACGATGATGACCTTGTCCTCGGCGTGGTTGATGACGTAGGCGAGCTGCTCGGGGAACAGGCGGATGTTCAGGGTGTGGAGCACTGCACCCATGCACGGGATGGCGAGGTACGCCTCGAGGTGCGTCTGGTTGTTCCACATGAACGTGCCGACGCGGTCGCCCGCACCAACACCCAGCGCGCTGAGCGCAGCGGCGAGCTTGTCGGCACGGTCGGCCACCTCGGCGAAGGTGGCCGTCGTGTAGCCGTCACCGGTGAACGTGGTGACCGTGCTGTTCGCATGCACCTGCCGACCGTGGGCCAGGATCGGGTTGATCGTGAGCTGGTAGTCGTCCTGCATCGTGCTGCGCAGCATGGTTCCCCCTGGAGTTGCCCTGAACGGTCGACGCGCAGCGTAGTGATGTGGGCGGAGGTGCGCTGCGTCCGCTTCAATGTGGCGGTGACCTTGCCGGACGTTCCCCAGCAGACCATCGTGACTCTCGACCTCGAGGGCGTGCTCGTACCCGAGATCTGGATCGCCGTGGCAGAGCGCACCGGCATCGAGGCACTGCGCCGCACCACCCGCGACGAGCCCGACTACGACGTGCTGATGAAGGGCCGATTGCGGATCCTCGACGAGCACGGCCTCACGATGAGCACCATCGCCGATGTCATCGGCGGGCTCGAGCCGTTGGAGGGCGCCAAGGACTTCCTCGACGAACTGCGGGCGCGTACGCAGGTCGTCATCCTGTCCGACACGTTCGAGCAGTTCGGCGCCCCGCTGATGCGCCAGCTCGGCATGCCGACGATCCTGTGCCACCAACTGGTGGTGGCCAGCGACCGCATCGTCGACTACCGCCTGCGCATGGCCGACCAGAAGCGCCACGCCGTCGAGGCCCTCCGCGGCCTCAACTACCGCGTCATCGCCGGCGGCGACTCGTACAACGACGCAGCCATGCTCGGCGCAGCGCACGTCGGCTTCTGGTTCCACGCCCCCGACTCGATCGCCGCGCAGTTCCCCGATTTCCGGCCGATGCACACCTACGACGAGCTCCTCGCCGCGATCACCGACGCCCTCGTCCCGTGAACGTCAGCGCCAACGGCATCGCCGCCGTGCAGGCCGCCGCCGAGCGGTACGCGCACGACCATCGTTGCCCCAGCATCGCCTGGGGCCTCGTGGTCGACGGGCAGCTCGTCCACGCCGGCTCGGTGGGCACGGTGGGTGACACAGCTCCCACCGCCGACACCGTGTACCGCATCGCGTCGATGACGAAGAGCTTCACGTGCGCTGCCATCCTGACGTTGCGCGACGAGGGCGTTCTGTCGCTCGACGACCCGATCACGCTGCACGCGCCCGAACTGTCGGTCGTGGTGCCGCCGTCGGACGGCCCCATCCGCATCCGCCACCTGATGTCGATGGCCTCGGGCATCGCCACCGACGACGCGTGGGCCGACCGCCATCTCGACATCACCGACGACGAGCTCGACGTCGAACTGACGAGCGGTGTGCTCTTCGCCGTGGCACCCGGCACGGCATGGGAGTACTCGAACCTCGGCTTCGGCCTGCTCGGCCGCGTCGTGAAGCGGGCCACCGGCCGCCGCGTGCAGGACCTCGTGAGCGAGCGGCTGCTCGCGCCCCTGGGGCTCACCTCCACCACGTGGGTGCAACCCGACCATGACCGCTGGGCGCGACCGCACGTGTCGTGGGAGCTCGAGCCGGCAGAGCCCGATCAGCTCGCCCCGCTCGGTGACGGCGAGATCGCACCGATGGGCGGGCTCTGGACCACCGTCGCAGACCTCGCCCGATGGATCGCGTTCCTCGACGGTGACCGGGCAGGCCCCCTGTCGCTGGCGTCGCGCCGCGAGATGCAGGAGTTCCAGCGGTACGCCGGCGTGCGCGACATCGCCGGGCACATCGCCCCCACGGGCTACGGCTTCGGGCTGGTGGTGCGCGACGACGCCGACCTCGGCCGGGTGGTCGCGCACTCGGGCGGCCTGCCGGGCTACGGGTCGAACATGCGATGGATCGCCGGCCGCGGCATCGGCATCGTGGCGCTCGCCAACATCACCTACGCGCCGATGAGCACCTTCGCCTACGAGGCGCTGCGGATCCTGTGGGAG
>JBEGOE010000119.1:0-3543 GCA_041182165.1 Actinomycetota bacterium | reverse complement strand
CCCCCCGCCCACCCGGGCGGGACGTGTGGCGTCCGGCCGCGCAGCTGCCATCCTGACGGGGTCCCCTGAGCACCCCCACCACCCCGCGCGCTGCGCCAGCAGCAGCCGCCGTCGAACGGCGCGACACCTCGCTGGCGGCGCTGCGCGCGGCAGACCGGCTGGCACCCCCTGCCTCACTGCCGATCGCCGAGCGGTGGGACGACCTGGTAGCCGCCATCCGCGACCATCAGGTGGTCATCGTCGCCGGCGAGACCGGGTCGGGCAAGAGCACCCAGCTCCCGAAGGCGTGCCTCGAGCTCGGGCGCGGCGTCCACGGCCTCATCGGCCACACGCAGCCCCGCCGCGTGGCGGCCCGCACGATCGCCGAGCGCGTGGCCGAGGAACTGGGCGTCGAGCTCGGCGGAGTCGTCGGCTACACCGTCCGCTTCACCGACCGGGTGGCCGACGGGACGCTGATCAAGGTGATGACCGACGGCATCCTGCTGGCCGAGATCCAGCGCGACCGCATGCTGCGCCGTTACGACACGATCATCATCGACGAGGCCCACGAGCGCAGCCTCAACATCGACTTCCTCCTCGGCTATCTCGCGCAGCTGTTGCCGAAGCGCCGCGACCTGAAGGTCATCGTCACCTCCGCCACCATCGACACCGAGCGCTTCGCCGAGCACTTCGCCTCTCCCGACGGCACACCCGCACCGGTCATCACCGTCAGCGGGCGTACCTTCCCCGTCGAGGTCCGCTACCGGCCGTTCGGCACGGGTGACGGCACGGGTGGCGACGAGCGCGACGACCGCGACCAGGTGCAGGCGGTGTCCGACGCGATCGACGAGCTGGCGTCGTCGATGCCGGGCGACGTGCTGGTGTTCCTGAGCGGCGAGCGCGAGATCCACGACGTCGCCGACCACCTCCGTCGCCGGCAGATCCCGAACACCGACGTGCTACCGCTGTACGCACGCCTGTCAGCGGCCGAGCAGCACCGCATCTTCCAGGCGCACACGGGTCGGCGCATCGTGCTGTCGACGAACGTCGCCGAGACGTCGCTCACCGTGCCGGGCGTGCGCACCGTGGTCGACGCCGGCGCGGCGCGCATCTCGCGCTACAGCCACCGCCTCAAGGTGCAGCGGCTGCCCATCGAGCCGGTGTCGCAGGCCTCGGCCAACCAGCGGGCCGGGCGCTGCGGCCGAGTCGCGCCGGGCATCTGCATCCGGCTCTACGCCGAGGACGACTTCGCGTCGCGGCCCGAGTTCACCGAGCCGGAGATCCTGCGCACGAACCTCGCATCCGTCATCCTGCAGATGACGGCACTCGGCCTCGGCGACGTCGCCGCGTTCCCCTTCCTCGACCCACCCGACTCGCGGGCCGTGCGCGACGGGTACGGGCTGCTCGACGAGCTGGGCGCGATCGTCGACGCCGACGACACCCCGCGCCTCACCGAGATCGGCAAGCGGCTCGCCCGCCTGCCGGTCGACCCACGGCTCGGCCGGATGGTGCTCGAGGCCGACCGCCACGGTTGCGTGCGCGAGGTGCTCGTGATCGCCTCGGCCCTGTCGATCCAGGACCCGCGCGAACGGCCGGCCGAGCAACGACCGGCCGCCGACGAGATGCACCGCCGCTTCCAGGTCGAGGGATCCGACTTCCTCGCCCTCGTACGGCTGTGGGACCACCTCCGCGAGCAACAGCAGGCGCTGTCGAACAGCCAGTTCCGCAAGCTCTGCCGCACCGAGTTCCTGAACTACCTGCGCGTGCGCGAGTGGCAGGACCTCTACAGCCAGCTGCGGCAGGTGGCCGGCACCGTGGGCGTGCGGCACGGCGCCGAGGCAGCGCACCCCGACCGCGTGCACCAGGCGCTCATGGCCGGCCTGCTGTCGCACCTCGGCGTGCGCGACGGCACCAGCCGCGAGTACCGGGGCGCCCGCCAGGCGAAGTTCGCGATCGTGAACGGCTCGGCGGTCGCCAAGAAGCTGCCCCGCTGGGTGATGGCGGGCGAGCTGGTCGAGACCAACCGCCTGTGGGCGCGCACCGTCGCCACCGTGCAGCCCGAGTGGGCCGAGCACCTGGCGCCGCACCTGGTGAAGCGCTCGTACGGCGACCCCCGCTGGGACGCACGCCGCTGCGCCGCGGTCATCACCGAACGGGTCACGCTGTACGGGCTGCCCATCGTCGCCGGCCGTGCGGTCGCGTACGACCGCATCGATGCCGCCGATGCCCGCGACATGTTCGTCCGCCATGCCCTGGTGGCCGGCGACTGGGAGCACTGTCGGCACCCGTTCATCGCGGCGAACCGTCAGCTCGCCGACGACCTGCGTCGCCTCGGCGATCGCGTGCGGCGTGTCGACGTCGTCGACGACGAGGCGATCGTCCGCTTCTACGACAGCCGTGTGCCCGCAGGCATCGTCTCGGGGCGCCACTTCGACCGGTGGTGGAAGACCGCCCGCGCCGAGCAACCCGACCTGCTCACCATGACGGCTGCCGATCTGGTCTCGGCCGACCGTGGCTTCGACCCCCACGACTACCCCGGCTCGTGGCGTCAGGGCGACCTGACGCTCGATGTCGTCTACCGCTTCGACCCGGGAGCACCCGACGACGGGGTCACCGTGCTCGTGCCGGTCGAGGTGCTCAACCGGGTCCGGCCCGACGGATTCGACTGGCAGGTGCCGGGCGTGCGCGACGAGCTCGTTGCCGCGCTCGTGAAGTCGCTGCCCAAGGACTACCGCAAGGAGCTCAGCCCGCTCGCCGACACCACCGCTGCGGCCGTCGACCGCATCCGGGTACTCCCCGCCCCCACCGACGAGCCGTTCGTCGCGGCGCTCGGGCGGGTGCTCACCGATGTCTCGGGCGTCATCGTGCCCCCGGAGGTGTTCCAGCTCGACCGCATCCCGGCGCACCTACAGGTGACGTTCACGGTGATGGGCCCGCGCCGCCAGGTGCTCGGGTCCGGCACCTCGATCGACGAGCTGCGGAGCCGTCTCAGCGGTCACGTGCGCGCGGCCATCGTGCGCGCCGTGCCGATCGACGAGCGGCGCGGCATCACCACGTGGGACTTCGGCACGCTGCCGACCATGGTCGAGAGCCGGCACGACGGCGTGGTCGTGCACGGCTACCCGGCGCTGGTCGACGACGGTGACAGCGTGTCGCTGCGCGTGCTCAGCAACGAAGCACTGCAGACCCGGGTGATGCGTTCCGGCCTGCGCCGGCTGTTGTTACTGAACACCTCGGTCCCCCGCCGCGTGGCCGAGCAGTCGCTGAACAACGCGCACCGGCTGGCGCTGACACGACGCGGCCTCGGGCTCGACGCGCTCCTCTCCGACTGCGTCACCGCGGTCGCCGACCGCATCCTCGCCGAGCACGAGGGACCCATCCGCGACGGGGTCGCGTTCGATGGTCTCGTCGCTGCGGCGAAGGGCCAGATCGGCAGCCGCACAGCAGCGGCCGTGAAGGCCTCGGCCGAGATCGCCATGGCGGCGAACGAGGTCGAGGTTCGACTCGAGCGGCTCGTCGCGCCCGCCGTCGCAGCATCGGCCGACGACGCACGCTCCCAACTCG
>JBEGOE010000118.1:0-3007 GCA_041182165.1 Actinomycetota bacterium | reverse complement strand
TTGCCGTCGCGCAGGACGGTGACGCGGTCGGCGAGGTCGAGCACCTCGTCGAGCATGTGGCTGACGAACAGCACGCCCGCGCCCATGGCGGCGACGCGGCGCACCTCGCGGAACAGCGCCTCGACCTCGCGGCGGTTGTGGGAGGCGGTCGGTTCGTCGAGCACGAGGAGGCCGGTGGTGTTCTCCTCCCAGTCCTGCAGGGCACGCACGATCGCGATGGCGGCCTGCGCGGCTGCGGAGAGGGCGCCCACCGGCTGGCGGACGTCGGGTGCGAGCCCGAAACGCAGCAGCAGTTCCTGTGTGCGTTCGGCCTCGGCGCGCCAGCGGATGCGTCCGCCGGCGCCGGTGATGTAGCCGCGGCCGAGCCCGAGGTTCTCGATCGCGGACAGGGTCGGCACGAGGCCGAGGTCCTGGTGGACGATGCGGATGCGCTGCCGGTCGGCGTGGGGCAGCGACCACAGGTCGACCCGGCGCCCGTCGAAGTGGACGACCGAGTCGTGGTCGGCCTGCACGTAGCCGCCGAGGAGCTTGATGAGGGTCGACTTGCCCGACCCGTTCTGACCGACGA
Source organism: Actinomycetota bacterium (assembly GCA_041182165.1). GTDB lineage: Bacteria > Actinomycetota > Acidimicrobiia > Acidimicrobiales > Ilumatobacteraceae > VFMC01. The sequence continues at coordinate 2,439 of JBEGOE010000118.1, read as the reverse complement.
GTGCATGCACCTCACCGGGCCGCACCTCGAGGTGCGCGGCGTCGAGCGCCACCTGACCCGGGTAGGTCTTCGAGAGCGACTCGATGTGCAGAACGGGGGTGGGGCCGGTGCGAGCACCGACCCCACCCCCATGTTCGTCAGTCAGCTGCATCGCGGAGCCGTACGGAGTGCGGCGAGCCGGATGCGATGGGGCCCGTGGCCCCGGGCGGGGATCAGAGACCCCACAGCGCCTTGAACTGGTCCTGGAAGCCGTCGACGCCGGGCCACAGCGCCGTCGGGTCCTTGATGGAGCCCTGCTCGAGGATCTGCAGCGGCAGGCCGCCGGAGAGCACGTCGGGACGGCCGTCGATGACGGCGTTGGTGGGCGTGTCGGCCCGACCGGGGCCTTCACCGGCGAGGACGCGGGCAGCGGCGTCGATCGCACGCCAGCCGAGCAGCTCGGAGGCGATGCCGACTTCGGCGACCTGGTGCTTGCCCTCGGCGATGAAGCCGAAGTTGAGCGGGCCACCGGCCTGCGAGACGGCCTTTGCCTGGTCGATCAGACCTGCGGCATCGAGCGCGTCCGGCACGCCGAACAGCATGCCGCCGAAGGCGTAGACGATCGTGTCGAGGTCGGGGTTGGCCTGGAGCTCGGACGTGATCTGGCCGGGGAGGTTGGTGCCCAGGTCGGTGATCGCGACTTCGTTCACCTTGACCGTGCAGGTGGGGCAGGCCTTGGCGATCTCGTCGTTGAAGCCTTCCTGGACGATCGACAGCACCGGGAAGACGGGCAGGCCGACGAACAGGATGTTGCCGGTCGTCGTGGTGGCGGCCGCGTAGTCGGCCATCAGGACGCCGTAGAAGTAGTAGTCGTCCTGGGTGAGCAGGTTGGCGTCGATGCCGTCACCGGGCTCGTAGCCCTCGGGCAGCGACCAGGCGATGACCGGGATGCCCGAGTCCTTCAGCGTGGCGAGCTGCGAGGCGAACCACTCACGCGGGTTGCCGCTGGTGAGGATCACGTCGGGCTGGGCCGCGATGGCGGCGTCGAACGCCGAGGCCACGGTGTCGGGCGTGTCCTGGTGGGACGCGGTCTCGTAGGTCCAGCCTGCGGCCGCCGTAGCGGCTTCGATGCCGGTGGCGATCTCCTGGCAGACGGCGACGCCGCACTGCACGTAGAAGACCTTCGTGCCGGCCTCGACGCTGACGGGCGTGCTGAGCGGCAGCTCGGCGACCGGCTGGCGGAAGGCCTCGACGCGGGCGAGCGCGTCAGCGCTTGCCAGGCCATCGGCCGGTGCAGGAGCGTCGGTGCCCGCAGGCGCCTCGCTGGTGACAGGAGCTTCGGTCGTCGGTGCGGCGTCGTCATCGCTGCCGCACGCTGCGACGAACAGACCTGCAGCGAGGACGCCGGCAGTGAGCAGCCGGCCTCGCCGTGAATGGCGGTGTGTCATGTGTTCCCCCTCAGGAAGGGCAGGGCCTCGCCTGCCGCGGAGAGAGCGTACCTGTCCGGCGGGTGCGTCGCTAGGTGGCTCACGACGCTCTCGCGTTCGAAGGGTGGTGGGCTACGGTCTCGCCGCATGGACCGCACCCAGGCACTCCAGCTCCTGCAGGACGCTGGCATGTCCGGGTACGAGGCCAAGGCCTACGTGGCGCTGCTCGCCCATGGCGCTCAGATGAACGGCTACGAGGTGGCAAAGACGTCGGGCGTGCCGCGCAGCACGGTGTACGAGACCCTCTCGAAGCTGGTCGTCCGCGGTGCGGCGTTCGAGGTGAAGGGCGAGTCGGGGGCGGTCGGGTACGTCGCGCTGCCCGCCGAGGCGTTGATCGGCCGCCTCCGGCGTGAGATCAGCGGCACGATCGACGGCCTCGCCTCGGTGCTGCCCACGATCGCCCGTCCTCCCGAGATCCGCGTCGTCACGCACGTGCAGGGGCTGCCCGGGGTCCTCGAGCGAGCCGTCGACGTCGTCGAGGGAGCGCAGATGTCGCTGCTGGTGTCGGTGTGGCCGGACGAGGCCGAGGCGCTGCGGCCGTCGCTCGAGCGTGCGGTCGAGCGTGGGGTCGACGTGTCGATCCTGGTGTTCGGTCTGTTCGAGCCGCCGGTCGGTCGTGTCTACACGCACCGCTACTCGGCGCCCGACATCGTGCTCGAGCGGCTCGGCCGCAAGGTGTTCACGGTGGTGGCCGACCACGCCGCGGTGCTCATCGGCGCGGCCGACACGAACGACACGTGGGGCATGTGGAGCGATGACCCGGCGGTGGCGCTGGTGGCCGCCGAGTACGTGCGCCACGACATCGCGCTGCAGCTGATCGCCGAGCGGGCACAGGGCACCGACCTCGGCACGTTCTGGCGCACCGACCCCGAGCTCGAGCGCCTGCGCGAGGCGTCCGGGCGCCGGGCCCGCCCCGCCGCCGTCTGAGGCCCGGTCGTACGGCTCCGGGAACACGGGACCTTCGGCCTGGTGC
>JBEGOE010000117.1:0-3715 GCA_041182165.1 Actinomycetota bacterium | reverse complement strand
GGTGGCCGTGGGCGACCGGCACCTCGAGATCGACGAGCACAACAGCCGCTTGACGACCGGTCCGCGAGCGAACGGACATCGGCCGTCGAGCGACCGGCTGTTCCAGAGCGCAGCCAAGACTCACGGCGCCGGGGTCATCGCCGTCGTGCTCAGCGGCATGCTCAATGACGGCACAGCCGGCGCCCACGCAGTCCGGAGGGCGGGCGGCACCATCGTCGCCCAGGACCCGGGCGAGGCCGCCTACCCGTCGATGCCACGCAGCGTCGTCGACTACGTCGGCGCCGATCACGTGGCGCGCGCCGCCGAGATCGGTCCGCTGCTCGAGCAGCTCACCGCCCTCGACAACGCCGACGCTGCCCAGCCGACCGAACCAAGGGTCCGGGAGGCCGACACCGAGATCGAACGTCATGTGCCGTCGCAGTGGCCGTGCCCCGATTGCGGCGGGGTGTTGTGGACCATCGATGACGACCAGATGCACGAGCTGCGCTGTCGGGTGGGCCACACCTGGTGGCCGGACGAGCTCCTCGAGCTCCAGCGAGCCGCCGTCGAGGGCGCGCTGTGGTCGGCGCTGCGCACCCTCGAGGATCGGGCTGCCCTCGCACAGCGACTGGCCGATCGATCAGCCGCCGAGGGCCGACCGATCGGCGCGCGCCACTTCGAGCAGAGCGCCATCGAGTCGCGCCGCCAGGCAGCGCTGATCAGGGCGCTCATCGACGACACTCCGTCGCCGTGACGCGAAGCGCGCGATGATGGGTGTCATGGGCAGCGGCATCGAAGCAGTGCTCGATCACCTGAAGCGCACGAGAGCGTTCGACTTCACGGGCTATCGCCGGGCCACGCTCACGCGCCGCATCGACAAGCGCATGCAACAGGTCGGTGTCGACGACTACGAGCGGTACGTCGACTACCTCGAGGTGCACCCTGAGGAGTTCTCCGCGCTGCTCGACACCATCCTCATCAACGTCTCGGCGTTCTTCCGCGACCAGGATGCCTGGGATGCGCTCAGGGGGCGACTGGTCGACGAACTGCTGCCGGCCCGCCCCTACGGTCCGATCAGGGTCTGGAGCGCCGGGTGCGCGAGCGGCCGCGAGGCCTATTCGGCGGTGATGTTGTTCGCCGAGATCATAGGGATCGAGGCGACGAAGGAGCGGCTGAAGGTCTATGCCACCGATGTCGACGAGTTGGCGCTCGATCAGGCGCGCCAGGCCGTCTACTCCGAGCGTGAGATGGAGGGCGTGCCCCACGAGCTCATCGGCAGGTACTTCGAGCGGACGCCGTCCGGGCTCGCGTTCCGCAACGATCTCCGTCGCATCGTCATCTTCGGCCGCCACGACCTGCTGCAGGACGCACCGATCTCGAGGGTCGACCTGCTGCTGTGCCGCAACACACTCATGTACTTCAACACCGACGTGCAGGCGCAGCTCATCGAGCGCCTCCACTTCTCGCTGGCCGACGACGGGCTTCTCATGCTCGGCCGGGCCGAGATGCTGCTGAGTCACGGTCATCTTTTCCAGCCGGTCGACATCAAGCATCGCATCTTCCGCAAGGTGCCCCGCTCGACGATGCGGTCGCGCCTGCTGTCGATCACCGGGGCACGTCGGCTGTCGCCGGAGGAGGACACCGACGAGCCCCGCGCCATCGAGCTCGGGTTCGAGCGCCGGCCGACGAGCGAGGTGCTGATCGACGGAGCCGGCGTCGTCATCGGCGTCAACGCCATGGCGCGGGCCACCTTCGGGCTGGCGGCGGAGGTCGTCGGCCGCCCGTTCCAGGACCTCCAGGTGTCGTACCGCCCGGTCGAGCTCCGCTCGTACATCGATGAGGCGCAGGCCTCCGGACAGGCCGTGCACATCGAAGATGTCGATTGGGCCACCGCAGAGGGCTCGACCTGCTACCTCGATATCAACATCGTGCCACTCGTCGTGCCCGACGGCGGACCGCTGCTGGGGTTCATGCTGTCGTTCACCGACGTCACAGCGCAACGAACGGTTCGCGACGAGCTCGAGCACACGCACCACGAGCTCGAGACGGCGTACGAGGAGCTCCAGTCGACCAACGAGGAGCTCGAGACGACCAACGAGGAGCTCCAGTCCACGGTCGAGGAGCTCGAGACGACCAACGAGGAGCTCCAGTCGACCAACGAGGAGCTCGAGACCATGAACGAGGAGCTGTCGTCGACGAACGAGGAGCTCCACGCCATGAACCTCGAGCTGTCGGAGCGGACCTCGGAGGTCGGCCGGATCAACGCCTACATGGAGTCGGTCTTCGCCAGCCTGCAGGCGTCGGTCGTGGTGGTCGACCGCGATCTGCACGTGCGCGTGTGGGACGGCATGTCGTTCGAGCTCTGGGGGCTCCGCTCGGATGAGGTCGAAGGGCGCAGCTTCCTCGCCCTCGACATCGGCTTCCCTGTCGCGCAACTCGGGCCAGCGATCCACGCCTGCCTGCGCGGCGGTGAGCACTCCGCCCCCTTGGTGACCGCTGCGGTGAACCGACGCGGGCACCCCATCACGTGCACGGCCCGAGTGTCACCGCTGCATGGCAGCAGCGGCGACCTCGAGGGCGCCATCATCCTGGTCGAGCAGGAACGCCCCGACCCCGACTCGTGATCGCCACGAGCTCGTGGGCGATCTCGCGCAGTCGGCGGTTCTCGTGCTGGGACTGCCGACGGAGGATGTCGAACGCCTCGTCGGGCCCACAGCCGAGATTGGCCATCACGATCCCCTTGGCCTGCTCGATCTCGGCTCGGTGCTCCATCGCCCGACGGAGGCCTTGCACCTCGACGACGAGCTTGTCCACCCGGCTGATCGAGCCAGCACGCCCGGCTGCCGCCACCGTCTCGGTGACCTCGGCGAGGATCTGGAGCGTCCGAGCGTGCAACACGAGGGACTGCCGCTGGGCGCGGCGGGCCTGCTCGATGATCGAGTTCGACATCGGGAGATCGTCGACCGCCGCGTCCATGGTCAGATCTCGGCCCCTGCGGGTTGCCGCTCGGTCTGTGCGACGAGCTCGGTCGGGGCGAAGAGCCGGTCGGTGGACGTGATCTCGAACAGACGGCTGGCGGGCCGCGACACCTCGGTGACGATGAGCGTGCCGCCGGTGCAGAGCACCGCCTCTCGGATCCTCAGCAACATGCAGAGGCCGCTGGAGCCGAGGAAGGTGACAGCACCGAGATCGAGGACGACCCGACCCGGCGGCCGAGCGCAGAGCCGGTCGACGTCGCCAGCGACCGCATCGAGCTCGGAAGCGTCGAGGTCACCCACGAGGGTGACGATGGCAGTATCCGCAGCTCGGACGATCGTGCAACGGGAGAAGTTCATGAGTGGCTCCAAACGCGTGACTGACGCATTTCAGACGACCCTCGCTGCTGAAGGTTTAGTCAGATTATCTGGATGGTCTGGTTCGAATCAAGGGCCGATCACCCTTTCACCCGTTGGCTCCCTTCCTGCCCCGGCGATGGCTCCCGACCCCCTCGGGCGTTTGGCACCCGTGCCACCGGGTACCAGATCGCCAAGTGCGTACGAGGCACCCGCTTGAGGACGCCCCCTGTCGTTGCCCGCCGACGACAGGGGGCGTTCTCGCGTCCGCCCGTGAGACGGGCGCCGGAGTACGGGAACGCTCGCTGCCCCGATCAGGGGATGAGGACGGACTTGCCGGTGATCCGGCGGTCGAGCTGGTCCTGCAGCGCCTGCGCAGCGTCATCGAGCCGATAGCACACGGG
>JBEGOE010000116.1:0-4310 GCA_041182165.1 Actinomycetota bacterium | reverse complement strand
ACGCCCGGCCGCACGGGCGAGCTGATCTCGCTTCGCGCCCAGCAGATGATCATCGGCATCGGGTCGTCGAACGACCTCGGCCCGCTCACCGACGCCGAGCAGCTCGTGGTGGCGCTCGCCGAGCAGTTCCTGCTCGACGCGCACGGCATCGACGACGGCATGGTCGCCGCGCTCGGCGAGCACTTCACGCCGGCCGAGCAGGTGGCGATCATGTTCCACCTCGCCCTCGCCGACGGGTTCACCAAGTTCGACCGCATCTTCAGCTCGGGGGAGCCCCACTGATGGCCACCACACCACGCCTGCCCAGCGCCGTCGAGGGCCAGCCGGCCGCGTTCGGCACGATCCTTGCCCACCAACCCGAGCTGGGGAAGCGCTTCGGTGCGACGTACGCGCAGTTCTGGTCGCACGGGGTGCTCGACCACCCCACCAAGGAGACCGTCCGCATCCGCAACGCCCGCATCACCGACTGCGGGTATTGACGCAACGTCCGCTTCGCGGTCGCGAAGCAGCAGGGGCTCGACGAGGGCCAGGTCGCGCTCATCACCGACGACCACGCAGGATCCGAGCTGTCGCAGCGGGCCAAGCTGGCGCTCGCCTTCGCCGATGCGTTCCTGTCGGCTGGCGGCCCACCGCCGGCCGACGTGCAGCAGGCGCTGCGTGCCGAGTTCACCGATGCGGAACTGGTCGAGATGGGCGTGGGGCTCGCGCTGTTCCACGGGTTCGCGAAGCTGCTCATCGCGCTCGGCTGCGAGCCCGAGCAGATGGACATCACCGAGCACCGAACCCCAGGCAGCTGACTCGCGTGTGCACACGTCGTGCACACCAACGGGGCGTCAGCGTGCAGGCGGTCAGTCGAGGTACGTGATCGGCGGCGTGGGCCGCTCGGGTGCGGCGACTCCGGTGGTGGCCCAACCGAGGTAGATCAGCGCGGTCACGTGGGTGTCGGGCTCCCAGCCGCAGAGCGTCGCCACCGGCACCTCGGCACCCTTCGGGCACGAGCCCCAGTAGGTCGCGATGCCGGCCGCGGTGGCGGCGAGCATGAGGTTCTGGATACCGGCGGCCACTGCGTCGCGGTTCTCGGTGGTGCGCAGGATCGAGTCGCCCGGGACGGTGCCGACCACCAGGGTGGCCGGCGTGCGCAGGTACTTGCGGCGGGCCTTGGCCACCTTCTCGGGCGGGTCGCCGTGTGCGTCCATCGCGTCGGCGATCGTCTCGCCCAAGCGGGTGCGTGCGTCGCCCTCCACCAGTGCGAAACGCCACGGCCAGGTGCGCTTGTGGTTCGGCGCCCACTGCGCCAGCTCGCACAGCTGCTCGACGAGGTGGTGGGGGACGGGCCGGTCGGGGTCGACCAGCATGCTGGTGCGTCGGGAGCGGATGAGGTCGGCGACGGCGTCGAGGTCCATCAGGCCAGTGAATCAGCCCAGTGAACCGATGAAGCCGGTGATCAGCTCGACCCAGCGGGGCCAGAGCTGCGGCGGGTAGTCGTGGCCCATGCCCTCGATGAGCTCGAACCGGGCGCCGGGCACCAGTTCTGCGGTGCGGCGGCCGCCGCTGGGGTCGATGAGGGTGTCGTGGTCGCCGTGGACGACGAGGGTGGGGACGGTGACGCTGCGCAGGGCGTCGGCCCGGGGGCCGCTGGCGCCGACGGCCGTGAGTTGGCGGCGTGTGGCGTTCGGTCGGAACGAGCGGTCGAAGGCGCGTTCGGCGTCGGCGCGCCAGCGGGCCTCGTCGGCGAAGGCCGGGCTTCCCCACGTGCGGAGCCCGGCGATGTGGCCCTGCACGGCGCTCTCGCGATCGGTGGCGGGTGGACGGGTGAGCAGCGCCATGGCCTCCGGTGTGGGCAGGCCGATGCCGGGCTCGCCGGTGTTCGACATCACCGAGGTCATCGAGAGCAGGCGCTCGGGATGCTCGATCGACAGTGTCTGCACGATCATGCCGCCCATCGACAGGCCCATCACGTGGGCCTGCCGCACGCCGACGGTGTCGAGCACGGCGATGGCATCCGCGGCCATGTCGCTGAGGGTGTACGGCGTGTCGATCTCGCTCGACAGGCCGACCTCGCGGTTGTCGAAGCGGATCACGAACAGACCGGTCGCGGCGAACATCTCGCACCACACGTCGGCGTAGTTGATGCTCTGACCACCGAGGCCGTTCACCAACAGCAGCGCGGGGTCAGCCGCATCGCCGATGGTGTCGAACCAGAGACGGCAGTCGCCGTTGGCAGCGAACGGCATCAGAGCCCGAGCAGCTGCTTGCGCAGCTCGCGCTTGACGAACTTGCCGTTCGCGTTGCGGGGGAGTTGCTCGTCGAGGAACCAGATGTGGGCCGGGATCTTGTGCTTCGCCATCCGCTCGCCGAGGAACGACTTCAGCTCGTCGGCGCTGAGCTCGGCGCCGGGGCGCAGGACGATGGCCACGCCGACCTCTTCGCCGAGGCGTTCGTCGGGCACGCCGAACACGGCGGCCTCGGCCACCAGGTCGTTCTGGTAGATGACCGTCTCGACCTCGCTGCAGTAGACATTCTCGCCGCCGCGCAGCACCATGTCCTTGGCGCGGTCGACGATGAACACGAAGCCGTCCTCGTCGATCTTGGCGATGTCGCCGGTGTTGAACCAGCCGTCGCGGATCGAGTCGGCGGTTGCCTCCGGCCGGTTGAGGTAGCCCTTGATGACGATGGCGCCGCGCACGCACAGCTGGCCGACGGTGTCCGGGCCGGGTGCGAGGTCGTTGCCCTCGTCGTCGACGAGCTTGGCGTCGAGCGTGGGGACGACCGGGCCGCACGAGGCCGGCTTCTCGACGAAGAAGCGGGCCGAGTTCGCGGTGACGATGCCGTGGGTCTCGGTGAGCCCGTAGCCCGTGGTGGGCACACCGTTCTTCAGGGCGCCGTTGATCTTGCCCACGAGGTCGGGCTGCAGAGCGGCGCCACCGCCGCCCATGCCCTGCAGGGTCGAGGTGTCTCGCGTCTCCCAGTCGGGGTGCATCAGCAGTTCTCGGCTCATGGTGGGCACGCCCGAGAAGTTGGTGACGCCCTCGCGCTCGATCAGCTCGAGCGCGCGGCCGGGCTCCCACTTGTAGGTGAAGACGATGCGGGCGCCGGTGAGGGTGGCCGGGTGTAGCAGGCAGTTGCAGGCGGTGACGTGGAACAGCGGGGTGGGGGCCATGAACACGGCCTGCTTCACCGGCGCATCGGCAGCCGGTGCGGGCGGTGTGGGGATCTCGCCGGCAGCAGCGGCCTTGGCCTCGGCGGCGTTCGTGGCGGCGCTCATGAAGGCGAGGTTCATCACGTTGTGGACCGAGCCGCGGTGGGTGAGCTGGGCGCCCTTGGGGAAGCCGGTGGTGCCCGAGGTGTAGAAGATCGTGGCGTCGTCATCGGGGTCGATCTCGATGGCCGGCAGGTCGGCGGGTGCGGTGGCACCGTCGACGACGTCGGCCCAACGGCTGGCATCGGCCGGCAACTCGCGGTCGCTGCGCAGGCTGATGATGTGGAGCGGTCCGCCGGCGCGCACCTCGTCGAGCACCTGCAGTGCGCGCTCGAGGCGCTCGTCGTCGGCGATGAGCACCTTCGGGCGCGAATCGGTGAGGCCGTACGCCATCTCGGTGGGCGTCCACCACGCGTTCATGCCGACGACCGCAGCGCCGATCGACACCGTGGCCCAGTAGCCCACGACCCACTCGGGGTAGTTGCGCGCGGCGATGGCCACACGGTCGCCGCGGCCGACGCCGTGGGTGTGGTGCAGCAGGTGGGCGAGCGAGCGCACCTGCGCCTGGATCTCGCCGTAGGTGTAGTGCTCGTCTTCGTAGACGATGTAGTCGCGGTCGGCGTAGCCGGCGGTGATCTCCCACAGCGCCCGCATCGTTGGCGGCGCCGCCGTGAACACCTTGATCGGTACGTCGCGGACGACGATCTCGGACACGGCGAAGGGCGAGCCCTCGGCCGTGAGCTCCTGGCGGGTGTTCAGGTAGTGGTGCATCACGGCGCCCATCGTGGCAGGACGGGTGTGCCCGTTGCCACACGGGGCCAACCGCCACTCTCGTTGCACCTGGATGTGCGAGGCGCGGTCTGGCGCAACGAGACTGGTGGCGATGCCGACCGATCCGCCTCCCACCGGCCTCATCATCGGGCGGTTCAACCCGCCGCACCTCGGCCACAGCTCGATGATCGACAGGGCGGCCGAGCGGTGCGAGCGGCTGGTCGTGTTCGTCAACACACGCGAGGGTGAGCTGGTGCCGGGCCACCTGCGGGCCGGGTGGTTGGCTGAGCTGCACCCGCACGTGACGGTGGTGCAGGTGGCGCACGACCTGCCCACCGAC
>JBEGOE010000115.1:0-3971 GCA_041182165.1 Actinomycetota bacterium | reverse complement strand
CCGAACGACCGCAATCCGGCCAGTGCGGCGACGTCGGCGAGCTGCGCATCGACCACGACGGGCACGTGGAAGATCGCACCGGCCGAGGACCGGACGACCTTGGAGTTGAACGGGTCGACCGACCCGGCTGTGAACACCACGCCATCGGCGCCGGCCGCCTCGGCCGAGCGCAGGATGGTGCCGGCGTTGCCGGGATCACCGATGCGGTCGGCTGCAAGCACGAACGTCGCGCCGACCAGCGCCGACAGCGGCGAGGTCCGACGCTCGACCACCGCGAGCGCAGCCTGCGGCGCCTCGGTGCTCGCCACACGCTCCATCACCTTGGGGCCGAGCTCGAACACGTCGATGCCCGCCGGCGGGACGTAGGACCATTCGCCCTCGGCCACGAACACTGCCTCCACGGACCAGCCTGCGTCGACCGCCGCAGCGATGAGGGCCGGGCCCTCGACGACGAAGCGTTGCTCCTCGAGACGCGCACTGCGGCGCCCCAGGAGGCGCCGCAGTCGTTGAACCTTGGGATTGGTGAAGGTGAGCGAACCGCTCAGAGCGCCGCCTTGGCCGCAGCCACGAGCTTGCCGAACGCGTCGATGTCGTGCACCGCCAGGTCGGCGAGCATCTTCCGGTCGACTTCGATCTCGGCGGCGTTGAGGCCGGCGATGAAGCGGCTGTAGCTCATGTCGTAGATGCGGCAGCCGGCGTTGATGCGCTGGATCCACAGACGACGGAACTCGCCCTTCTTCGCGCGGCGGTCGCGGAAGGCGTACTGCCCACTGCGCATGACCTGCTCGTTCGCTGCCCGGACCGAACGGCTCTTGTTGCCGTAGTAGCCCTTGGCGCGCTCGAGCGTCTGCCGACGGCTCTTCTTCGCGTTGACCGCTCTCTTTACACGTGCCATGTCTCTCTCGTCTCCTGCTGTCTCTCGTCAGTTCCTGTGGATCAGCGCTCGCCGAGGAGGCGCTTGATCTTCTTCGCATCGCCGGGGTGCACCGCGACCATGCCGTCGAGGCGGCGGGTGCGCGTGGACGGCTTCTTCTCGAAGAGGTGCTGACGGTTCTGCTGCAGGCGGCGCAGCTTGCCGGTACCGGTCTTGCTGAACCGCTTGGCAGCGGTCTTGCTGGTCTTCATCTTGGGCATGATGTGTCCTTGGGGTGTCGCGACCGCTCCGGCGGTCACGGTGGGGACGAGCAGCGAAGCGCTGCTCGGCGATGTGTGCGTCAGACCGCGTCGGACGCGTCGGTCGCAGTGTCGGGTGAGTCGGCCACGGTTGCCTCGGCAACGGCTGCTTCGGCGACGACCGTGGCCACGGGGGCATCGGTCGGTGCGTCGGCGATGGGCGCCGACTCGGGCTCCGCACCATCGTTGCGGGGCTCGTCGGAGGGAACCCGTTCGGGCCGTTCCTTCTTGGGTGCGATCTTCTTCTCGGGAGCGAGCACCATCGTCATGTTGCGGCCTTCGAGGCGGGCGTAGGTCTCGACCTTCGCCAACGGTCCCAACTGTTCGATGACTGCGTCGAGGATCTTCGAGCCGAGCTCCGGGTGCGCCATCTCGCGCCCACGGAACTGGAGGGTCACCTTCACCTTGTGACCGTCGGACAGGAAGTCCTGCATGTGACGGACCTTGGTGTCGAAATCGCCCTTGCCGATCTTGGGACGGAACTTGACTTCCTTGATCGACACCTGGACGGTCTTCTTGCGAGACTCCTTGGCCTTCTGGCTCTCTTCGTAGCGGAACTTGCCGTAGTCCATGATCCGGCACACGGGCGGGTTGGCCATCGGCGCGACTTCGACGAGGTCGAGATCGAGCGAACGGGCCAGGGTGAGGGCCTCGGGGAGGACCTTGATGCCCAGTTGAGCGCCGTCCGGGCCGATGAGGCGAACCTCACGAGCCCTGATGCGATCGTTGTACCGGTGTTCTGGTTGCTGCGGCGGTGCTATGGCTGATCACTCCTGTGCAATGGGCTGTCCTCCCAGTCGGGTCTGCGGTGACGACACGAAGTCCGCAGACACGACGAGAACGAGCCCGGCTGCACGCAGCCGGCGATCGAACGAATCGCATCGAGGACCTGGACGCATGCTTGCATGGCCAGGTGGGGGAACCAGCCCCACTTCGTCTCAGTTGTGGGCGGTAGGGTACCAACAGTGTCCGACGAAACCACGAACCCTGCTGACCAGGGCCGGGAAACCGCCGCCAACTCCCCGATCGACGCCGGTGACGCCGATGGCCACGACGAGATCGACGGCCTGATCGACGAGGCGCAGGACGCCCTGCACGAGACGCGTCGCCGCCTCGCCGAGGTGCCCGCCGACATCGTCATCGCGAACCACGTGATGGGCCTCTACGAGCTCGCCGCCATCCACCTCGGGGCAAACCCGCCCGATCTGGCGCAGGCGGCCCTCGCGATCGACGCGGTCGGTTGTCTGGTGGAGGGGCTCGGTCCGCGGCTCGGGCCGGATGCGCCCACCCTCACCGACGCGCTCGCCAACATCCGCCTCGCCTTCGTCCAGATCAAGGACGCCCGGGGCTGAACCGCCCGTAGCGGGCCAGCCGCACACGGCCGGCGCGTACCTCGACACCCTCGGATCGCAGGCGTTCGGCCTGATCGACCTCGTGCCCGGGCACCAGGCGGCCTTCGGCGTTCACGACCCGCCACCACGGCAGGTCGTCGGCATCGTCGCTCGTTGCGAGCAACCTGCCCACCAGCCGCGAGCGTCCGGGGTGACCAGCATCGTCGGCGATGTCGCCGTAGGTGACGACCTCCCCCTCGCGCAACGACCTGACGACGTCGATGATGCGGCGGTCGCGGTCGGGCTGGACGGCCATCAGGCCGGACGGATGTCCGTGGCCTCGTAGCGGCCCATCTTCGCCAGCAGCTCGAACATGACCGTCGAGCCGACCTCGATGGCGCGTGTGCCGTCGGCGATGGCGATGCAGTGGAACGGGTACACGGTGCCGTCGTCGGCGCGGACCTCACCGAGGCCCACCTGGGCGTCGAACGCCGACACCTCACCGGTGCGGGCAGCTCCGAGCCCGGTACTCATGGGATGATCTTCGAGATCGGCAACTCGAGGATGCCGGTGGCACCTGCATCCTTCAGCGCCGGGATGAGCCGGTTGATCTGGTTCTTGGCCACGACCGTCTCGACCGCGAACCCGCCGTCGCCGGCGAGCTCGCTGACCGTGGGCGACTTGAGCGACGGGAGGAGTGCCAGCACGCCGGGCAGCGAGTCGCCTCCGACGTTGAGCTTCACCAGCACCTTGCCGCGGGCGTCGAGGGTGCCGTTCAGCAGGGTCATCAGCTGGTCCATCGCGTGCCGCTTCGCCGGGTCTGCGACGGCGGTGCGGTTGGCGACGACCTCGGTGTAGCTCTGCATGATCTCGTCGATGATGCGCAGTCCGGCGGCGCGCAGCGCCCGACCGGTCTCGGTGATGTCGACGATGCAGTCGGCGATGTCGGGGATCTTCGCCTCACTCGCGCCGTACGAGAGCCGGATGTCGGCGTCGATGCCGCGCTCGGCGAAGTAGCGCTTGGTGAGCTCGGGGTACTCGGTGCTGACTCGTAGGCCCTGCGGCAGGTCCTCGACACGCTCGGCAGGCGAGTCACCGGCGACCGCGACCACGACCTTGATGGGAAGCGCTGTCGCCTTCGAGTACTGCAACTCGCCGAGGCTGACCACGTCGCTGGCGGTCTCCTCGACCCAGTCACGGCCGGTGATCCCGATGTCGAACAGGCCCTCGGCCACGTAGCTCGGGATCTCCTGCGGACGCAGGATGCGGACCTCGGCGATGCGGGGATCGTCGACCGACGCCTTGTAGTCGACGGAGGACGAACGGATCACGGGGAGGTCGGCGGCCTCGAAGAGCTCGAGGGTGGCCTTCTCGAGCGAGCCCTTGGGGAGGACGAGACGCAGCACGGGGTGGGAGGGTACCCGGGCTCAGTGCGCGGTCGGCTCGGAATTGAGCAGGCGCAGCGCA
>JBEGOE010000114.1:0-15047 GCA_041182165.1 Actinomycetota bacterium | reverse complement strand
CCGTGAGCTCAGCAGCCGCGACCCCGACCGGGCGCTCGAGCTCGCCACCTCGCGGGTGCTCGACTGGAGCGGCGGCACACGCCTCGGCGACTGCCTGCGCACGTTCAACGACGACTGGGGCGTGCGCGGCATGGCCCGCAACGCAATCGTCGTCGTGCTCTCCGACGGCTGGGACCGCGGCGACCCCGAGCAGCTCGGCGAACAGATGGAGCGCCTGCACCGGGTGACGTTCCGCACCATCTGGGTCAACCCGCTGAAGGTGACGCCAGGGTACGCGCCACTCGCCCGCGGCATGGCCGCAGCGCTCCCCCACGTCGACGCGTTCGTCGAGGGGCATTCGATCGCGGCCATGGAAGAATTGGCGGCGACGATCTCGGCGCTACGCCTCGTCACCCATCCGGCCCACAGCGCAGTCATGCAGAACACAGGGGGTACCCATGCGGGAACTGCTCGATGACATCGACCGTTGGCGAGCCGACGGCAAGCGCGTCGCCATTGCCAAGGTGGTCGACACCGAGGGGTCGGGGCCTCGCGAGCCCGGTGCTGCGATGGCGGTGAACGAGGCCGGCGAGGTTGCCGGCAGCGTCAGTGGTGGCTGCGTCGAGGGTGCGGTCGTCACCGAGGCGCTCGGCGTGCTGCACGGCGATCGCGGCCCCGGCATCGTCACCTTCGGGTACAGCGACGACGAGGCCTTCGCCGTGGGGCTCACCTGCGGCGGCACGATCCGCCTGTTCATCGAAGCGCTCGACTGGTGAGCACCTCGATCTACGACACGATGCGGGCACGTCTGCGCGCGCAGCTGCCCACTGCGCTCGCCACGGCCATCGACGGGCCGGTGCCCGGCGCCAAGCTCCTGGTCGTGCCCGGCGAGGCGCCGAACGACATCACGGTCCTCGGCACCCTCGGCGATCCCGAGCTCGACCGCATCGTCCCGCGTGACGCGCTCGGCGAGCTCGAGGCCGGCCGATCGGGCATCCGCCACTACGGGCCGCAGGGCCAGACCACGCCCGAGGACCTGCTCGACACGCCGACCGTCTCGGTGTTCATCGAGAGCTGGGCACCGCCGCCGCAGCTCTGGATCTTCGGTGCCGTCGACTTCACGGCAGCCCTGTCGCGCGTGGGGAAGGTGCTCGGCTACCGGGTCATCGTGTGCGACGCCCGCGAGGTCTTCGCCACCCGCCGCCGCTTCCCTGCCGCCGACGAGGTCGTCGTGTCATGGCCGGGCCCGCTGTTCGACCAGCGCGGCACCCAGCTCGGATCACGCGATGCGGTGTGCATCCTCACGCACGACCCGAAGTTCGACGTGCCCGCCGTGGTCGGCGCGCTGGCCACCAGGGTGGGCTACATCGGCGTGATGGGCAGCCGCAAGACGCACGAGAAGCGGGTCGAGCGCCTCCGCGAGGTGGGGGTCACCGACGTCGAGCTCGATCGGCTGATGTCTCCGATCGGTCTCGACCTCGGGGCACGCACACCCGAGGAGACGGCGATCTCGATCTGCGCCGAGATCATCGCAAGGCGCACCGGCCGTGTCGCGCCGTCACTGCGTGACAGCCGCGGGCCGATCCACGCGCCGTCAGTTGCCAGTGGGGTCGCCGAAGCGGAGTGAACGACGGGCACGGGCGACGTCGAGCTCGACGGTGCGACCACGGCCGATGGCGTGCACGATGGCTCGGTCGACACCGAGCCACATCATGACGTGGCCGGGGTACTGCACGAGGTCGCCGGCCTGCGCCGTGGCTGCCGTGCGGGGGGCGGCCGAGCGGATCTGCGAGCTGCTCTGACGGGTGAGCATGTATCCGGCCTGGGCCCATGCGTAGGTGGTGAGCCCCGAGCAGTCGAAGCTGACGCCGGGCTTGCTCGTGTTCCTGCGGTACGGCACGCCGAGTTGGGTGAGTGCGCCGAGCAGCGCGCGCTGGTGGTCGACGTCGGCGGTGCGCCATGCGGCCTGCATGGCGGCGGCGTCGATGCCGAGTCGCCCCGCTACCGACTGAGCGAGCGCGTCGAGTTGACGGCCGTACGACTCGATCGTGGCGGTGTCGCCACTCTCGAGCGAGCGGTTGAGGGTGGCGAGCGCTTGGTTGGCGACCTCGGCGAGCGGATCACTGCCCCGAACGGGGCTCTGGACCGCGATCGGAGCTGCGTGGGCGGCCATCGGAATGGCCAGGGTGGACACGGTCGCGGCTGCGAGTGCAGCGGCCACGACAGTGCGGCGAACGATGTGTGTGAACGTCATGAGGTGACGACTCCTGGTTGGTCGGCCCGCGAGTGGGTCGGCTGGAGCGCCGTACGAGAGCGCCGAACCTGGTGCCGAGCCGATCCCATCCCGTACGAGCGGATGGACCTCGGCTGTAACGGAACCGACCTTATCGTCATCAAACCGACATGAACAAGCCGTTCGTCATCTTTTCGCAATGTCGATGACGGACAATCGTCACCTAACGTGCCGTTCGTGCTCGTCGTGGCTGTCCTCCTCGCCGCCGGCGCGGGCTCGCGGTTCAGCGGCCCGACCCACAAGTTGCTCGCTCCGCTCGACGGCACCCCGGTGGCCGGCCATGCCCTCGACCACATCGTGGCAAGCGACGTCGGGCCGGTCGTCGTGGTCACCGGAGCGGTCGACCTCGGACCACTGCTCGACCGCACACCTCCGGTCGTCCACCTCCACAACGAGCACTGGGCCGACGGGCAGGCGACATCGATGGCGCTCGCACTCGACACGGCCGACGCGATGGGTGCCGACCAGGTGGTCGTCGGGCTCGCCGACCAGCCGTTCATCACGCCCGAGGCGTGGCGCGCCGTCGCCCTCGCGCCGCCCGAGTGGCCGGCCGTGGTCGCCTCGTATGATGGCCGGCGCGGTCCTCACCCGGTCAGGCTGCATCGGTCGCTCTGGCCGCTGCTGCCCCGCTCGGGTGACGACGGCGCCCGCCGTCTGCTGCGCGAACACCCAGACCTCGTCCACGACGTGGCCTGCCCCGGTTCCGCAGTCGACATCGACACCTGGGAAGATGTGCAGCGATGGAAAAGCTCCTGAACGAATTCGTGATCACCCGTCCGATCGACGAGGCCTGGGCCGTGCTCACCGACGTCGAGCGCATCGCGCCCTGCATGCCGGGAGCCACCCTGCAGGAGATCGAGGGTGAGGTCTACCGCGGTGTGGTGAAGGTGAAGCTCGGCGCGATCGCCACCGCCTTCAAGGGTGAGGCCCACTTCGTCGAACGCGACGACGCGAACCACCGCGCCGTGCTCCATGGCGAGGGCCGTGACACCACTGGCAAGGGCAACGCCGACGCCATGATCACCGCATCACTCGAGAGCATCAACGAGACCGAGACGAAGTGTGTCGTCGAGACCGACCTGCGCGTCACCGGCAAGGTGGCACAGTTCGGCCGCGGGATCATGGGCGACGTCAGCAAGAAGCTGATGGCTCAGTTCGCCACCAACCTCAACACGATGCTCGACGCAGTGCCCGCCGGCGCCGAGCCGGCGCCCGCTCCGGCACCGGCAGCAACACCCGCACCCGCACCCGCACCCGCAGCAGCAGCCACGGCCGCCGAGCCGACGGCGCCCACCGGGCCCACGGTCCGCAAGATCGATGGCCCGGCCAACGAGCCGATCGAGCTGTCCGGCGTCGCCGGCACGGCCGTACTGAAGCGCCTGCTGCCGGCGCTCGGCGGGCTCGTCTTCCTGCTGCTCCTCCTCCGCCGCTTCGGCCGCCGCTGATTCCGGCAGAGCCGACGGTGCCCTCGGCAATCGACGACCTCACGAGGGTTCGCGAGCTCCTCGGCCGCGAACCTCAGGGGGCCTTCTCCGTGGTCGTCCGTGACGCGGCCGATGACCCGGTGGTGCTCTGCAACGAACCGTTCCTCGATGACGGCACCCCGATGCCGACGCGCTACTGGCTCGTGTCGCCATCGGCGCTGGTCGCCGTCAGCCGCCTCGAGGCAGCAGGCGGCGTGCGCCGCGCCGAGGCCGAGATCGACCCGGTGCTGGTGGCTGACGCGCATGCCCGTTACGCATCCGAGCGCGACGCGGCGATGCCGCCCGGCCACACTGGTCCTCGCCCGTCGGGCGGCGTGGCGGGCCCCCGCACGGGCGTCAAGTGCCTCCATGCGCACTACGCGTGGCACCTGGCCGGTGGCGACGACGCCGTCGGAGCGTGGGTCGCAGCACAGCTCGCCGGATCAGCATGACCACCATGGCGGTGGACATCGACCACGACGTCGTCAGGGTCACCATCGACGACGACGTCCCGCTGCTGCTGCCGGTCGGCATCGGTGTCCTCTGCTCACGCGAACTGCACACCGACCCGCCCCGGCCGGAGGAACTGACGAACGCCATCGGCGCGGTGTTCGACCACGTCGACGACATCGTCCGAGACGCCCCACACGTGCTCCATGCCCGTGTCTCGGTGCGCGGCGCTGCCGTGCACGCGATCGTGGCGGTCGAGGTCGGCGGCGAGCCGGTGCTCCCGTTCCGGCTCAGCCGCGATGCCGCCGAAGACGTGTTCCGGACGGTGGCCACCGAACCTGCGTCCGATCGCCGCCTCAACCCGGGTCTGTGCCCGTCGATGGTCGACGACATCGTGCCGGCGGCGTGTGCGCTGGTGGCCGTCATGCGACGGCTCCACCTCGACCACATCGAGGTCGTCCGATGAGCGGGCCGTCCCACTTCGGCCACCCCTCGATGCCGGCCACCTCGAGCGGTTTGCGTCTGTACGGCAAGCGGGTCGTCATGCGTCCGCTCACGCCCGGCGACTTCCCGCAGTGGACCGAGGTGCGCGTCCGCAACGAGGCATGGCTCACCCCCTGGGAGCCCACCCGCTCGTCACGCCTCGCCGACCCGACACGCTCACGCGACGCATTCAGCTCGCGCTGCGCAGCACGAGACCGTGAACGTCAGGCCGGCACCGCGTACGGCTTCGGCCTGTTCGTCGACAACGCCTTCGCCGGTGAGGTGAACCTCAACAACATCGTCCGCGGCGCGCTGCAGTGCGGCACCCTCGGCTACTGGATCGATCGGGAACGAGCCGGCCACAGCTACGTGGCCGAGGGTGTGGCGGTGGTAGCCCGGTTCGTGTTCGAGGAACTCCACCTCCATCGCCTCGAGATCTGCATCGTGCCGCGCAACACCAACAGCCGACGGGTCATGGAGAAGCTGGCGATCCGCGAGGAAGGCATCGCTCAGCGCTACCTCGAGATCAATGGCACGTGGGAGGACCACATGCGGTTCGCGATCACGGCCGAGGAGTGGCACGACCGCCGTGCCACCCTGGCCGATCAGTGGATCAGCTGACGGGCGTCACTCGCCGGCGAGACGGAACGCCTGGGCCTTGGCCCGGCGAACACTGCTGCGCCGCTTCCACATCTTGAGCTTCCAGTGACGGACGTTGCCGCCTCGTTGCTGACGGGCCCGGTCGGGATCGTGGTGGTGCGACGGCACCCAGGCCCGACCCGGCTCGTGGACGTCCTCGGGCTCGAGGCCGGCGGAGACGTTCCCTGCCACGGCGTGCAGCTCGCTGTGGATGCGATGCCGCTCGTTGTGGGCATGGGCACGCAGGTCCATCTTCGGCGGCGGGGCCGACTCCTGGCTGCGATGACGCTGGCTCATCAGTACCTCCGTTGTATCTCGGAACGTACGGGGAAAGAGCTAACCCGTGATGGAACCGTAGACCTGTCGTCCACGCTCGCCAAGCGTCTGCCCGTAACTTTTCTGCGCGCTCCGGAACGGGTTCAGGCGCGACGGGGCCAGGACCCGAGGCAGACGACGTCAGGACGGCTTCGACGAGATCTTGGCCTGGAGGGCTGCGAGCCGCTCGGCGAACCAAGGCTGGCGCGTGCTCCACACCTGCGGGTCGAGCTCGCGCTTCACAGCAGCGGGGTGCGTGTCGATGTCGGCCATCGCCATGATGGTCTTCTTCACCTCGATGACGAGCTCGCGCGGGGCGGTGGCCGCACGCGTCGCGAGCTGTCCTGCGACCGTGAGCAGTTGGTCGTCGTCGACGCAGCGGTGCACCAGACCGACGCGCTCGGCCTCGGCGCCGTCCATGATCTCGCCGAACACGACGCCGGCGAACGTCGCCTGCGGACCGACGATGCGCCGCAGCATCCAGGTGTGACCGCCACCCGGATGGATGCCGATCTGGAGGAAGCGGGTGTCGAACTTCGCCCGACGGGCAGCGATGCGCAGGTCGCAGCCGAGGGCCAGGTTCATGCCGGCGCCCACCGCGGCACCGTTCACGGCGGCGATCGTGGGGAGCGGGCTGCGCGCGATGCGCAGGAAGCCCTCGTAGATGCTGCCGAGGCTGTGCTCGCTCGACTCGGCGAGGTTGCCGAGGTTCGCCCCCGCGCAGAACGCCGGCGCCGTGCCGGTGACGATGACGGCGGCAACGCGTTCGTCGGCCTCGATCGCCTCCATCGCGGCGATGATCTCGGCGACCATCGGGGCCGTGAGCGTGTTGCGCTCGGCTGGGTTGTTGAGCGTGAGCGTGGCGTAGGCCTGCCCACCCTCGACGGTCGTGATCTCGGTCAGCACCAGGGGCATGGCGGCGAGTCTGCCACCTCCCCGGAGGCTGCCCAACAACCGGACCGGTAGGGTCACGGCTGCATGCTCGACCACGTGTTCACCGATGCGATCGGCGCCCTGCGGGACGCGTTCGAGAACGCCTTCCTCGAGCGCCAGGCGTTCGACGAGCACTTCCAGGTCGACGTCCTGCTCGGCGACCTCAGCTGGGAGACGAGCTACGGCCTGCCCGGCGAGGGCCAACCGCCTCGCGTCGTCGCCCACATCACCTTCGACTGGCCGACCTGGAGCCAGACGTCGTACCGCCGCTGGTACGTCGACGAGGTGCTCGAGCAGCTGCCGGCGATCGAGATGGAGATCGTCTTCCGGGTGCAGCGCCTCAGCGAGCAGCCGGCGCCCGACATCGCCGCCCACGTCACCGCCGACACCAGCCCGCTCATCGGCGACGGCCGGCTCGAGCGCGCCGGCACCACCATCGAGATCACCTACCCCGACGGTGCCGAGGCCACCGCGTCCGGCGACGTCGAACCGTCGTTCGCGCTCGAGGTCTCGTACGAAGGGCTCTACGAGCTGGCCGAGCAGACCCTGGCCGACGGTGCGAGCACGTTGCTCGACGAGCACTTCGGAGCGCTCGGCGGCTGGATCGCCGCCACGCTGGTGAAGCTCGGCGACCTGAAGCTGTCGTTCCTGCCCGCCGACGAACTCGACGACTGACGCTCCGGCACCGGCTCCCGGCACCGGCCGGCGTGTCCGGCATGTGCCACCATCAGCCCATGTCCGTCGTCCTGCTCGAGGTGAGCGACCGCATCGCCACCGTCACCCTGAACCGTCCCGAGTCTCGCAACGCGCTGTCGAGCGAGGTCCTCCGGCTGCTCCCACAGCATCTCCGCGAGGCTGACGCACGCGACGACGTCGACGTCATCATCCTCACCGGCACCGACCCTGCGTTCTGCGCCGGGCTCGACCTGAAAGAGCTCGGCTCGTCGGGTGGCAATCTCAGCGGTGGCGCCGACGGCCGCCCCAACGCCGACGGCGTGCGCGGCCCCTTCCCCCTGCTCGCCAAGCCCCTCATCGGCGCCGTGAACGGTGTGGCGATCACCGGCGGATTCGAGCTCGCGCTCAACTGCGACTTCCTCGTCGCGTCCGAGCACGCGAAGTTCGGTGACACCCACAGCCGCGTCGGCGTCATGCCGGGCTGGGGCCTCACCGTCCTGCTCCCGCAGGCCATCGGTGTGCGCCGGGCCCGCGAGATGAGCTTCACCGGCAACTTCCTGAACGCTGACGAGGCGCTGCAGTGGGGACTCGTGAACCACGTCGTCCCACACGACGAGCTCCTCACATTCACCCGTTCGTTGGCACGCGACATCTGCGGCAACGAGCAGGACGGTGTGCGCCAGATCCGTCGCACCTACGCCGAGGTCACCAGCGACCCGGCCGGGTGGCAGGTCGAAGCGAGGGACTCCGCAGCGTGGCGCAAGGCGATGTTCAGCCCCGAACGCGTTGCCGAGCGGCGAGCGGCCATCCAGGCCCGGGGGCGCGAACAGCGCTGATCAGCGCGCGGCGCGGCGGCGACGGCCGGCCGTCACCATGAGCACCCCGGCGCCGACCATCGAGGCGCCGAACGCAAGGTGCAGGTACTCGGAGACACCCGTGGCGG
Organism: Actinomycetota bacterium; assembly: GCA_041182165.1. Classification (GTDB taxonomy): domain Bacteria; phylum Actinomycetota; class Acidimicrobiia; order Acidimicrobiales; family Ilumatobacteraceae; genus VFMC01. The sequence continues at coordinate 6,874 of JBEGOE010000114.1, read as the reverse complement.
GCAGTGGACGGCTGACGGGCGGCAGCGCCGCGACCTCGGCGCACCGCCTGACGACCACGGTGGCCCCACTGACCCGCAACGCGCTCGCTGACGTGGTGGCGAGCGAGATGCCACCACCGGCCACCGAAGCGCCCGGCGTCGCTGCCACGCCGCCGACCGTCACATCGAGAGCCGTCGCACGGCCGTCCGCATCGAGCCCGTCGGCCGACACACCGACCACCGCGAGGGTCGTGCCCATGACGACGGGAACGGCGACACCCGTGTCGACCGTGGCGGCGTTCGGCCCGCCCACCGTGGCGGCACCGGTCCAGATGAGGCTCTCGTCGGCACACGACCGGGCCCGGGGCGGTGATGCCCCAACCGGGCTGGGAAACACCGCCACCGCGGCACCTGCGGACACGGCAGCAGCCGTGACGACGACCGGCAGCCACCGCAGCGACGAGCGGTCGCGCTGTCGTGCGCCCGCCCATCGCATGCTCATGACCACAAGGTACGGCATGGCGGAGGGTGGTGACAGCAGCCGGCCTGGGTTGGGCCTGACGGCCTACAACGCACACAGCGTGAACTACCTTGCCGAAAGCTTGACGAGCTGGCCCGGGCCGGCCGTACCGCTACAGAACCGCGCCTCGGTCGCGCAGCGCCTGCTGCACCGCCCCCGAGATCTCGAGGGCGAGGATCTCGGCGCCCACGGTGTTGAGATGGAAGCCGTCGGAGGCACGCACCTTCTTCCCCTGGCCGTCGCGAGGGTCGACGTGGTACTCGGCCCAGCCACCCTCCTTGCCGGAGAAGATGTTCCATGTGTCGACGAACACCACCTCGGGCCGCTTCGCCGCCTCGGCCTTGGCGACCTCGTCCTGCACCCGAAGGCGGATGGTGACGTCGTCGTTGTCGTCGTTGGGGATTCCGACCCAGACGAGCGTCCGGCCATCGGCGAGGAGTTGGTCCATCACCGCGCCGACCCGCCTGCCGTACTCGGCGCGCCACTCGGCGTCGTCGGCGGCATCGCCCGTGGGCGACTGTGCGATGAAGGTGCCGTCGCCGATCGCCAGGCCCTGCGAGTCGTTGCCGCCGAGGGTCATGACGACGATGTCGGGGTCGACGGCAGGGAGCACCTGCGAGAGGTGCGCCGGCCAGTCGAAGAAGTCGGGGCGGGCGAGCCCGGACGACACCTTGTAGTCGAGCTCGGTGCGCACGATGCCGGTGTCGTCCATGAGCGAGGTCAGGTACGGGCCGAACGCCCCGGCGTCGGAGTCCCCGGCGATCAACATGGTGGCCGGGTTGGCTGCCGTGGGCGGGCCGACGGCCTCTGGCTGCATGGTCGGCGGCGGCGCGGTGGATGGCATGGTGGTGCCACCGGGCGCAGCGAGTGTGGTGCCGGCGGCGCCCACGAGGTCCTGGGCGGGCAGCGGCGCGGAGGTCGCTGAGGCGATGTCACCCCCGTCGGACCCGAGGAGGGCGCGCGCCCCGCCGACGACCGCGAGCCCGACGGCCGCGACGACGCCGAGGGCGACCGCTCGACGCAGCTGGTAGCGCCTGCGGCTGACACGGCGGCGCTGTTGCGGGCGTGGAGCACGGGGGTCAGGAGTCATGGTGATCGCGGGCCATGCTACGCACCAGGTCGGACTACCATAGAGCGCGGATACCCATCCACATCCAACACTCCAAGGGGGAGAACAACATGCGCAAGACCAAGCGCGCAGCCGTGCTGGCTCTGACAGCATCGCTCTTCATGGTCGCCGCCTGTGGCAGCGACGAGGACACGGCCAGCACCACTGCGGCACCCGCAGACACCACCGCCGACAGCACCGCCCCCTCGGGCGGCGGCAAGGCCGGCATCGCCTTCGACACCGGCGGTCGCGGCGACGGTACGTTCAACGACTCCGCAGCACGCGGCGCCGACCAGGCCAAGTCCGATCTCGGTGTCGAGATCCAAGAGCTCGAGGCCACCACCGACGAGGACCGCAAGCCGAACCTCGAGACGCTGACCGGTGCGGGCAACAACCCCGTCATTGCTGTCGGGTTCCTGTTCGGCGACACCCTCCTCGAGGTGGCTGCCGCCAACCCCGACACCGTCTACGGCTGGGTCGACGGCTACGCCGACGCACCCAACATCAAGACCCTGGCGTTCGCCGAGGAGCAGGGTTCGTTCCTGGTCGGCGCAGCAGCAGCGCTGAAGAGCGAGTCGGGCATCATCGGCTTCATCGGCGGCCAGGAGATCGACCTCATCAAGAAGTTCGAGGCCGGCTACATCGCAGGCGCCAAGGCGATCAACCCCGACATCGAGGTCAAGTCGCAGTACCTCGGCGCCGCCGGCGACAACGCCGCATGGGGCTCGCCCGACAAGGCCAAGGAGATCGCACTGGGCTGGTATGCCGAGGGCGCCGACATCATCTACACCGCCGCTGGCGGTTCGGGTGCAGGCACCATCGAGGCAGCCGTCGAGGCCGGGAAGTGGGCGATCGGCGTCGACTCCGACCAGTACCTCACCGCCCCGAACGATGCCGCCAAGGCCGTCATCCTCACCTCCATGCTCAAGCGCGTCGACGTCGCCGTGTTCGAGACGATCAAGGCCGTGCAGGACGGCGACCTCGCCGGTGGCTTCAAGGTGTTCGACCTCAGCATCGACGGCGTCGGCTATGCCACGTCGGGCGGCTACATCGACGACATCGTCCCGACGCTCGAAGAGTGGAAGGCCAAGATCATCAGTGGCGAAGTCGTCGTCCCGACGATGCCCTGACACCGTGACCCTGATTCCGTGACGCGGTCGACCTGACTGCCACGAACCAGCAAGACAGCGAGAGCCCGGGGTGCCACCCCGGGCTCTCTGCTAAACAGGGCAGGAGTTTCGGGGGGAGCATGGGCAACGACGACATCGCGGTGGAACTGATCGGGATCGAGAAGCGGTTCCCTGGCGTCATTGCGAACCACGACGTGTCACTGACGGTTCGTCGCGGCACGATCCACGCCATCGTCGGTGAGAACGGCGCCGGCAAGAGCACCTTGATGAAGACGCTGTACGGGATGCACCAACCCGAGGCCGGCACGATCTGCGTCAATGGCACCGAACAGCACTTCAAGTCACCCAGCGACGCGATCGACGCCGGCATCGGCATGGTCCACCAGCACTTCATGCTGGCCGACAACTTCACCGTGCTCGAGAACATCATCCTCGGCAGCGAGCCGGCCAAGCGGGGTGTCATCTCGATGGGCGAGGCCCGCCGCCGCATCGGTGAGCTCGCCGTCGCCTCCGGCACACACGTCGACCTCGATGCCCCGGTGTCCGAGCTGGGCGTCGGACAGCGCCAACGCGTCGAGATCCTGAAGGTCCTCTACCGCGGGGCGCGCATCCTCATCCTCGACGAGCCCACCGCCGTGCTGGTGCCCCAGGAGGTCGACGAGCTCTTCGCAAACCTGCACCGGCTCGTCGACGACGGGGCGACGATCATCTTCATCTCGCACAAGCTCGACGAGGTCCTGGCCGTCAGCGACGAGATCACCGTCATCCGCCAGGGCACCACCGTCACCACGGTGGTGCCCACCCAGGTCAACCGTGCCCAGCTCGGCGAGCTGATGGTGGGCTCCGAACTGCCCTCACCCGAGGGGCGCGACTCATCAGTGGGCAGCCAGGTGCGGTTGCGGGTGAGCGACCTCACCGTCGGGCGCGCCGGCCAGCGCCTCGACGTCGACCACGTCAGCTTCACGGTCCACGAGGCCGAGGTCGTCGGCATCGCCGGCGTCGAGGGCAACGGCCAGTTCGAGTTGTGCGAGGCGATCCTGGGCCTCACCCCTGTCATCGACGGCACGATCGAGCTCGTCGGCAACGACGTCACGAACGAATCGACTCGTCACCGCAAGTCGGCCGGCGTCAGCTACATCCCGTTCGACCGCCATCGCGAAGGGCTCATGCTCGACTCACCGCTGTGGGAGAACGCGTTGCTCGGCCGCGAGGGCGAGGCCAAGTTCGCGAAGGGCCCACTCGTCGACGCCCGCGCTGCCCGCCAGGACTGCCGCGAGGTCATCGCCCGGTTCGACGTGCTCACGCCCAGCGAAACGGTCCCGGCGTTCGCACTCTCGGGCGGCAACCAGCAGAAGCTGCTCGTCGGCAGGGAGCTCAGCAACGACCCGCACATCCTCTTGGCCGCCCACCCCACCCGCGGCGTCGACATCGGTGCGCAGGCGGCGATCTGGGCCGAGCTCCGCCAGGCGCGCGACAAGGGCCTCGCCGTGCTGCTCATCTCGGCCGACCTCGACGAGCTGATCGGGCTGTCCGACACGATCCTCGTCATGTACGACGGCGCGATCACCGCCCGCCTCGATCCGGCGACGGCCACACCCGAGATGCTCGGCACCTACATGACCGGCGGCACCGCGGAGGACGTGCGATGAGCCAGACACCGCTTGCGATCGAGAACTCGTCGAAGTCGCTGCTCGACAAGATCACGACCGCCCCCAGCAACCCTGGGCTCCAACGGTCGCTGATCACCACCGCCAGCTCTGCGGGGGCCGTCCTGCTGGCACTGCTCATCTCGGGCGTGCTGCTCGCCGTCACCGGCAAGGACCCGTTCGTCGCCTACGAGAAGATGATCGACACGGCGCTCGACACGAAGAAGCTGCTCGAGATGATGCAGCGGGCCACACCGCTCATGATCTCGGCGGTCGCCGTCGCGATCGGGTTCAAGATGGGCCTGTTCAACATCGGCGTCGAGGGCCAGTACCGCTTTGCCGCACTCGTGGCCGCCGTGGTCGGCGCCGAACTGGCCCTGCCGGCACCGCTGCACGTGGCGGCCATCCTGGCGGTGGCCATGGTGGCAGGCGCTGCCTGGGCCGGCATCGCCGCACTGCTCAAGGTGAAGCGGGGCGTCAACGAGGTGATCGCCACGATCATGCTCAACTACATCGCCCTGTCGGTGGTCCAGTGGTTGTTCGACTCGTTCTTCCGCGACGACTCGGTGAACACCTTGAACGTGAAGACCAAGCTCATCCCCGAGAGCGGCTGGATGCCGTCGCTGTTCGACGGTCGCCTGAACGCGATGATCTTCGTCGCCCTCGGTGTGGTGTTCGCCTACTGGATCCTGGTGTTCAAGAGCAGGTTCGGCTTCCGCCTCCGGGCCTCGGGCCTCAACGCCGTGGCCGCCCGCACCGCTGGCATCAGTTCCAAGCAGATGATCGTGTTCGCTCTGCTCATCTCGGGCGCCATCGCCGGCCTGGTTGGCATGACGTCGATGCTGGGCGAGGTGCACGCCTACGGGCAGAGCGTTACCAGCGGCCTGGGCTTCGGCGGCATCGCCGTGGCCTTGCTCGGCCGCAACCACCCGGCCGGCATCATCGTGGCGGCGATGCTGTTCGGCTTCCTCGACTCGACGTCGGGGGCGCTCCAGCTCGAGCAGATCCCCAATTCGATCATCGATGTGATGCAGGCGATCATCGTGCTCACGGTGGTCATCGTGAACGAGGCGGTCACCCGAAAGATGAACCGACGAACTGCCACCCAGACGGCGAAGCAGCTCGAGACGGTGGCTCCGGCCCCGATGGCCGAGGCAACGGCATGAGCATCGCCACACCGCTCTCGCCTGCCGACACGGCGCCCGCAGCGCAGCGCGGTGGCCTGCTCGCTGCCATCAACCGCACACCGGCGACGCGCATCTTCGTCGCCGGCCTCGTGCTGCTGTTCCTGCTGTCGCTCACGCGGGTCATCACCGGCGCCACCGACCTCACCTCGTCAGGCACGATGGGGACGACCCTGCGCCTCGCCATGCCCATCCTGCTGGCCGGCATGGCCGGTCTGTGGGCCGAGCGGGTCGGCGTGCTGAACATCGGCATCGAGGGGATGATGATCCTCGGCACCTGGTTCGGCGCCTACGGAGCGTGGCAGTTCGGCCCGTGGATCGGGCTGCTCCTCGGTATCGCCGGCGGTGCCGCCGGTGGCCTCATCCACGCCGTCGCCACCGTGCGGTTCAACGTCGACCACGTCATCTCCGGCGTGGCGATCAACATCCTCGGCGCCGGCGCCATGCGCTATCTCAGCGAGCTCACCTTCACCGGCGAGCCGGGTGGTGGCATCAGCCAGTCACCCGTGCAGCAGGCACCGATCCCGCGTCTCAACGTGCCGTTCCTGGCCGGCGGCTACATCGGTGACTGGAAGTCGCCCGACGTCCTCGGCTGGATCGAGGCGAAGACCTGGTTCTTCGTCAGCGATGTCGCCGGCATCCTCCGCGGGTTCGTGTACAACGTGTCGTGGGCCACCATCCTCGCCCTGGCGCTGGTGCCGCTGTCGACGTGGGTGCTGTGGCGCACCACGTTCGGCCTCCGGTTGCGTTCGTCGGGCGAGGCACCCGACGCAGCGGAGACACTGGGTGTGAAGGTGACCCGCGTGCGCTACCAGGGCCTGATCATCAGCGGCGCGTTCGCCGGCCTCGGCGGCGCCTACCTGTCGATCGTCGCCTCGTCGTACTACCGCCAGGGCCAGACCGCCGGCCGCGGCTTCATCGGCCTGGCCACGATGATCTTCGGCAACTGGAGGCCCACCGGGGTGTTGGGCGGCGCGATGCTGTTCGGCTTCGCCGAGGCACTCAAGCTGCGGCGCCAGGACAGCCTGACTGCACTGTTCCTCTTCATCACCTTCGTCGCCGGCGTCGTGCTGATCCTGTCGATGTACCGTCGTCGGGCGATCACGGCGGTCACCGCGGCGGTTGTGGGCGTGCTGTTCTTCGTGGCGTACCAGACCGTCGACAAGGTGCCCGAGTCGCTCACCCAGGCCACCCCGTACCTCGTCACGCTGATCGTGCTGGCCACTGCGAACCAACGCCTGCGCCCACCGGCGCACGCCGGCAAGCCTTGGCGCCCCGGCGAAGGCCACTGACCCCCACCCCGAATC
>JBEGOE010000113.1:0-3049 GCA_041182165.1 Actinomycetota bacterium | reverse complement strand
CGAGGAGCCCGACCCGCGAGCGGACCGATTCCCGCTGTGTCATGAGGTCGCAGCCGGCCACCGTGCCGCGCCCACGGGTGAGCGGCACGAGCCCGGCACACAGTCGCAGCAGGGTGGTCTTCCCAGCCCCGTTGGGTCCACGCAGCAGGACGATCTCGCCGGCATGCACCTGCAGCGTGGCGCCCGCGAGGGCGGGGAAGCTCCCGAGCACGGCAACGGCCTCGACCAGGTCGACGACCGGCCGGACGGCAGGGCCGGCGGCTGGCTCGGCCATGGGCGCATCGGCGTTGTCGTGGTGCTCCATGGCGATCGGCGACACGCTACCTGCCCGGTTCGAGCGGGCACCCACGCGGTAACGTCGGCTCGTGCCTTCCCGATCGCGCCACGCCGCAGCGGGCGCGCCGGCCCGCCACGACTGGCGCTGGATCGTCGGCGGACTCGGCCGGGTGCTCATCTCGATCGGCGTGCTGATGGTCACCTTCGTCGCCTACCAGCTGTGGGGCACCGGCATCCAGACCGCCCAGGCCCAACAACGCCTCGCCGACCAGTTCGACAGCCAGCTCAGCAGCGCTCCTGACACCACGTCGACGGCGCCCAGCACCACGGTGCACGACCCGGACGCCACCACCGCGCTGCCGGATGACCTGCCGGATGACCTGCCGCCCGTCACCACCCTCCCGCCGCCCAGCATCAGCGCCCCGCCCGCAGGTGACCCGGTCGCACGACTCGACATCCCGGCCATCGGCATCGACGGCAAGATCGTCCTCGAGGGCGTGGCACCGGACGACCTCACACAGGGTCCCGGGCACTTCCCCGAGACGCCGCTGCCGGGCCAGTACGGCAACGCCGCGATCGCCGGGCACCGCACCACCCACGGCCAGCCCTTCTACCGGATCGACGAGCTGGCGCCAGGCGACGACATCGTCGTCACCACGTTGGCCGGCCGGTACACGTACGTGGTCACCGGCACCGTCATCGTGGGGCCGGACGACTACGCGCAGGTGATCCCCTCGAAGGACCCGACGAGGGCCACCCTGGTCCTGACGTCGTGCCACCCGCGCTTCAGCGCCAAGCAGCGCATCGTCGTGGCAGCCGACCTCGATCCGTCCCGCTCCGACCTCGTCACCCTCGGCACCGGCGCCCAGGCCGCGCTCGAGGCCGCCACCGGCGCCACATCCACGACAGTCGCACCGGTCGCACCGGCTGCCGGAGCGGTCGTGGGTGGCGCCGCCGCACCGGTCACGACGGTCGCACCGGTCACGACACCGGACGTCGGTGCCGGCACGAGCGCCGCGGGGGCCGAGCTGTTCGAGAACCGTTGGTTCAGCGACCCCGACGCGTTCGGCGGTGTCGCACTGTGGGGGATCGTGCTGATCACCGTGGCGCTCCTCGCGTGGCGGCTCAGCCGTCGGGTCGGCCGGAACTGGGTCGGCGCGCTGGTCGGCCTCGTCCCCTTCGTCGTGACGCTCTACTTCTTCTTCGAGAACGTCAACCGGCTGCTGCCGCCGAACCTCTGAGCTCGACCCGCCCGTTCATGGCACACCGAACCCATTGCGGGCACGTTCACGACGCGACATGGGTGGGCATCCCGGGGTCGGTACGGCGCTGGTAGGCGGTCACCGAGGCGGAGCCCATCACCAGTTCGGCGGCCACGGCAGCCAGGAGGCCGGGCACGATGAAGCTGGGGCGGCCGGTGGTCTCGGCCACGAACATCACTGCGGCGAGCGGCACGCGATAGCCGGCGCCCAGGAACGCGGCGACACCGATCACGATGAACAGCGTGAGGTCGAAGCTGTTCACCGCGGTGCCGATGATCGAGCCGGTCAGCGCACCCGCCACCACCAGGGGGATGAACAGGCCGCCGACGCCACCACCGGCCACCGTCACCGACGTCGCCATGCAGCGCAGGCCGAGGATGCCGAGCAGGACGGGGATCGAGTGACCGGGCTGAGCCGCCCACTCGACGACGTGGTAGCCGGCCCCGAAGAGGAGCGACTCGCCGGTGAGGGCACGACCGAGGCCGAACATCACAGCGAGCGAGAGCCCGGCGGCCAGCGTGGCCAGCCAGGGGCGGGAGCCCAACGCGATCAGCTTGGCCGTGCGCAGCATCTTCGCGAAGACCCTGGCGCACAGACCTGCGAGCGCGCCGACGGCGACGGCCCCGAGGAGGTCGCGGATCGTGAAGCCCGACGCACCGTCGATCGGGAACAGCGGCCCGGTGCCGTGGGCTGCGACGAAGGTGAGGTACCCGGTGGCAGCCGCGACGAGCGCCGGCAGCAGCATGCGGCGGGCGAGGTCGTCCTGGTACGGCACCTCCATCGCGAACACCGCCCCGGTGGCGGGCGCCTTGAAGATCGCAGCGACACCGGCGGCCGCTCCGGCCACCATGAGCAGCCGACGGTCAGCGTCGCGGAACAGCCGCGGGAAGCGCTTCTGGACGTTCGAGCCGATCGTGGCGCCTGCGTACACCGACATGCCCTCGAGCCCCATCGGTGCGCCCGCGCCCAGGGTGGCGACCGCACCGACGGTGCGGGCCGCGAACGGGCGCCAGCGCAACTCGTGCGAACGGTCGTGGAACGCTTCGATGTACTCGTCGGCCGTGGCCGACGACGTGCCGGGCGAGATCAACCGCCGAGCGAGACGGGCGATGATCAGGCCCACGCCCGGCAGGAAAGCAATGATCCACGGCGACAGCTCGCGCAGGCGGTCGACCATGACCTCGGTGACGAGCGTGTCGAAGAGCGCGACGAACGCGCCGGCGAGCACCCCGACGAGGCCCGCCATCAGGATGACGTGCTGCGAGCGCGTGACGAGGTGTCGGATCTCGTGTCGACGGTGGACCGGGATGCGCACGAACGACCTCACTGCGGCATCTCAGCGCCCGCGGAAGTCGGGTCGACGCTTCTCGAGGAACGCGCTGCGTCCCTCATCGGCGTCGTCGCTGGCCCAGGCCCCCGCCCGCAGGGTCTCGAAGGTCGCATCGACCCCGGGCGGCGGGGCGAGGCCCTCGAGCGCCACCTTGTGCGCGGCGATGGTGAGCGGCGCGAGC